>JBGTMM010000453.1:0-3633 GCA_041743635.1 Bythopirellula sp. | reverse complement strand
GGTCGCGGCTTTGTGGATCGAAGTTTACTTGATCGGACACTCCTATGCGTTGGTTTTGGATCGACCGTTTCACCGAATTCGTCTGCGACTCCCACGCCGTGGCCGTGAAAGGTGTCTCGCTTGCCGAACCGCACATGCACGAGCATTTTGTCGGCTATCCGATCATGCCCAATTCGTTGGTGACCGAGGGAATCGCCCAAGCGGGCGGGCTGTTGGTGAGCGAGCATTACGGCTTCACGGAACTGGTGGTGCTCGCGAAATTGGCGACGGCGAAGTTTCATTCCCTTGTCCGTAACGGCGAGACACTCACCTATCGCGTGACGGTCGACACTTTGCGGCGCGATGGGGCCGCGATCTCGGCCACGGCTCATGTGGGAGACCGTTTGCACGCCGAGGCCCAATTGTTTTATGCCCGTCTGGGGGACTCGCACACAGAATTGGCCAATGCTCGCATGTTCCGCCCGCGGGACCTGCGGCATTGGTTAGAATTGGTTGGCGTGTTTGAAGTGGGCGTGAAGGCCGACGGCACGCGGATGCGTGAGTTGGACTATCCGCTCGAAGAGTTGCCGGCCATCGCGGAGTAAGGCCTAGCTCAAAATTACTTTCCTAATTTGTTGAAACACCACGGAGGCACGGATGGCGCGGAGAATGCAAAACGCAAAATGTTCAATGCAAAATGCAAAAGTAAGAATGTTCTGTCGTTTTGCATTAACCGTTTTTCATTTTGCATTTTGCATTATTTTTCTTCATCCTCTGCAACTCCGTGCCTCGGTGGTCAATACGGAACTTAATTTTGAATCGTTCCTAAGTGGCAGCGTTTTTTAGTTGGAGTATGGAACTATGCGTCGTCGCGTCGTGATTACCGGTATTGGTTGCGTTACCCCTTTGGGCACGACGGCTGGCGAGTTGTGGAAGAATTTGCTCGCCGGCAAAAGCGGCGTGGGTCGAACAACGATATTCGACGCCACGAACTTCCCGACCAAGATTTCCGCCGAAGTGAAAAATTGGTCGGTCGCCGACGCCGGCCTTGATGCCCAGGAATGGGCCGACCGCAGTCGCCACACTCGTTTCGCGGCCGGGGCGGCCCAACAAGCGGTGAGCGAGTCGGGCGTGTTGGGCACGGTCGAGCCCACCCGGTTCGGCGTGTATCTCGGTGCCGGCGAGGGGAGCCAGGATTTTTACAATTTTTCCCAGATGATGACCGCCGCCGTTGCGAGCGGCGAGCTTGACATGCAGGCCTTCGTCGCGTCGGGCCTCAAGATTCTCGACCCCCAGGCTGAGCTTGAGCAAGAGCCCAACATGCCGGTCGGCTATTTGGCCGGGATGTTCGACGCCCAGGGGCCGAACGTGAACTGTCTGACGGCGTGTGCCGCGAGCAGCCAAGCCGTGGGCGAAGCGACCGAAATCATCCGCCGCGGCGAGGCCGACGTGATGCTCTCCGGCGGGGCGCACAGCATGATCCACCCCTTTGGCGTGACGGGGTTTAATTTGCTGACCGCGCTCAGTGAACGCAACGAGGAGCCGGAAAGGGCGTCGCGTCCGTTCGACAAGGGCCGCGATGGCTTTGTGCTGGGCGAAGGGGCCGCGATGGTGGTACTCGAAGAATATGAGCATGCTCGGAAGCGCGGCGCGCACATCTACGGCGAGCTGCTGGGCTATGGAACAACGGCCGATGCGTTCCGCATCACTGATACGCACCCGGAGGGTCGTGGGGCGATCAGTTGCTTGAAGATGGCCCTTGCCGATGCGGGGAAGAATGCCACGGACGTGCATTACATCAACGCTCACGGCACGAGCACGGCGGTGAACGACCGCGTGGAATCGCTCTCGATCCGCAATGTGTTCGGCGCGCACGCCGACAAGGTGCCGGTCTCCAGCACCAAGAGCATGACCGGCCATTTGATCGCCGCCGCCGGCGCGACGGAACTGATCATCTGCTTGATGGCGATGCAGGACAATGTGCTTCCGCCCACGATCAACTACGAAACGCCCGATCCCGAGTGCGATCTCGATTACGTTCCCAACGTGGCCCGCGAAGCCAAGTGCGACGTGACAGTCTCGAACAGCTTCGGCTTCGGCGGCCAGAACGTGACGCTGGTGGCGGGGGTGGTTTAGGGGAATTGCGGCCGATTAGCTTATCGGCATTGCCCGTTCTTTTTTCACCCATCAGAAGTTCTATGAGACTGATGTGTGTCGTTGACATTAAAGCACTTACGGCGTAAACTGAATTAACATATTATATTTTATGTTAATTTTATGGGGTTGAATTATGGCCTGGGGTTTTTATGGGCGTAATGAAGAACTTCAAAGCGTCAGCAACATATTTGCTCGAAACCGTTGGTTTTTTGCCAAGATTAGCGGCCGTCGCCGTATCGGCAAAACGACTCTCATTCAGCAGGCTCTCCGAAACATCGGGGGACGGCCGGTTTACTATGTCCAGATACCGGATTCTGGTTCTGCGGGTGTTATGTCTGCCGCGGGAGATGCTCTGGAAAACTTTCGAATACCAAGCGAAAAGTTTTCCCGCCCTAGAACATTGGCCGAGTTTGCAAAGTTAATCAATTTACTTGCCCGTTCAGGCTACGTCGTGGTCTTGGACGAATTCCAGTATTTCAATCGCAAGACATTATCCCCTTTTTGCTCGTTTCTGCAAGCGGAAGTGGATGAGCTATCGGCACACGCGGATGAAGTGCATGGCGGATTGGTGGTTCTCGGTTCAATTCACACTGAGATGATGGCGCTGCTCCAAGACCGTTCGGCCCCGCTTTACAACCGCACTACCGACGACATCACACTTTCACATCTCGATGTGGCTTCAATTTTGGAAATACTTCGCGAGCATGCGGATGTGACACCCGAAAGACTATTATTTTTGTGGACTCTATTTGAAGGTGTGCCGAAATTCTATCGCGATTGTTATGAACAGGGAGTTATCAGCGCAAATAGAAAAGACTTGCTGAGGAAGATTTTTTTCGAAAGCTCCTCACCTCTAAGGACCGAAGCAGACAACTGGTTTTTACACGAATTGCATGGTCGTTATGATGTCGTCTTGAAGTTTGTGGCGCGTCATGGTGGGAGCCAGCACAATGAGCTGATCTCTCACATTCAGGAGTTGAGCGGTGAAAGTTCTGAGCAAGTGAGCGGGTATCTGCAGGTGCTAATTGAACGCTATGGACTCATAGAAAAAAAATTACCCATTTTCGCCGCTCCACGTGCACGTAGAACCCGTTATTATCTTGCCGATAATTTTCTAAAAGCATGGTTGGCTGGTCTTGCAAATTGCGTAGCCGCATTGAATTTTCGTCCCGTGGATGAGCTTATTGCGGATGCAGACGAGCGACTTTGTGATGTCGAAGGGAGCGGTTTCGAAAAACTGGTTAGTCATCTTTATGAAGAGCGCAACAGAAAAGGCGTCAGTGATTTCAATCTCACGCGACGAATTGAAGGATATTGGGATCGAGCGGGTACGGAAATCGATCTGGTGGCGATCAATGATAGAGATTCCATTGTTCGCTTCGGATCGTGCAAAAGATCCGCGGAAAATCTTTTGGCTGACATTCCAATCTTTGATGGCCATGTGAAAAGGTTCCTTGAAGCATTTCCCATTTACAAAGACTGGAAAATAGAGCGAGT
>JBGTMM010000452.1:0-3479 GCA_041743635.1 Bythopirellula sp. | reverse complement strand
CACACCGGTTTTCAAGAAGTGACCGGCGAACTCGCCGCGATGCAGGCCACTTGCGATCAGTTCTTCCCTGATTGGAACGAAACCACTTGGCAAGATTGGCAGCGGCCCACCGCGATCCCGCCGGTGATTCCCTTTGGACGCTGCCAGTTGCCGTTGCAGGCCGTAAAAAATGGCGTTTCGCAAGAACCACGGCTTGTCCCCGCGCAAACCCAGTTGGAGCTGCCCGCTTGGATGTCACTCGACGAGCAACCCCGCCTCGTGATCACGGCCGAGGGTGCCGGCCGTGCCGCCGCCGTGGAAGTGTTGCAGTTGATGATGTTCCGCTTTCTGACCGGCGTGCCGGCGGGGAAGCTGCGGTTCACGATTATTGATCCCTCGGCTTTGGGTCAAAACTTCGCCACGTTCATGCACTTGGCCGACCACGACGAGCAACTTGTGGGCAAACGCATTTGGACCGACCCGCGACAAATCGAAGAGCGGCTTGCTCTGCTTGCCGAGCATATGGAACGGATGCTGCAAAAATATCTGCGCAATGAATTCGCCTCGATCCACGAATACAATGTCCATGCCGGCGAAGTTTCCGAACCGTATCACGTGCTGGTCGTGGCCAACTTTCCCACCGGCCTCGGCGACGGCGCGATCCGCAAGCTGAAAACGATTGCGACAACCGGCCCCCAGTGCGGCGTGTACACGCTGATGAGCGTCGATACGACCGTCAAGCTTCCCACGGATTTTAATTTGCCGGATTTGTTCAGCGGCGCGGTCCACTTGGATTGGGCCGAAGAGCGATTGCGGTGGAAGTACCCGTTGTTTGAAAAACTCGCGCTTCAACTCGAATCGCTGCCGCCCAAGGACAAGCTCAACGAGATCCTCCGTCATGCTGGCGAGCAGTCCCGCCGAGCAAGCCGGGTGGAAGTGCCGTTTGCCGTTGTCGCACCCACGGTTGAAAAGATGTGGACGGAAAGTTCCGCGGAGGAATTGATCGTGCCCATCGGCCGGGCCGGTGCCCATGAACTGCAATCACTCCGCTTGGGCAAAGGTACTGCTCAACACGCGCTCATCTCGGGCAAAACCGGCTCGGGCAAGAGCACGTTGCTGCACGCGCTGGTGACGAATCTGGCGCTGCGCTACAGTCCCCGGGAAGTCGAGTTTTATCTAGTGGACTTCAAGAAGGGCGTGGAATTCAAAACCTACGCCACCCATCAATTGCCACACGCGCGGGTGATAGCCATCGAAAGCGAACGCGAATTTGGCGTGAGCGTGTTGGAACGGCTTGACGCTGAGTTGCGCGGGCGGGGCGAGCGATTCCGCGCTTTGGGCGTGCAAGACTTGGCTAGTTTTCGCCGCGAATCGGGGGAAACACTCACCCGCATTTTGCTGGTGATCGACGAATTTCAAGAGCTATTCGTTGCCGACGACAAGCTCGCTCAAGACGCCGCATTGCTGCTGGACCGCCTGGTGCGCCAAGGCCGCGCGTTCGGCGTGCATGTGCTGTTGGGTTCGCAAACTTTGGCGGGGGCTTATTCGCTAGCGCGTAGCACGCTGGGCCAAATGGCCGTGCGGATCGCGCTGGAGTGCAGCGAAGCCGATGCCCATCTCATTCTGAGCGACGACAATCCCGCGGCGCGGCTTCTGAGCCGACCCGGCGAGGCCATTTACAATGATCAAAACGGCATGGTCGAGGGAAATCATCTCTTCCAAGTTGTGTGGCTCCCCGACAGAGAGCGGCAAGAATATCTCGCCGAGATTCGCACTCGGCAGGAAGTTGAAGAAGTTGTCGTTGAACGGACAATCGTGTTTGAAGGGAACGTGCCCGCCGATCCGATGCAAAATTAAGCGCTTGTTAAGCTCTTCACCGACGAAAATGCGGAACCGGTGAGAGAGCCGACTATCTGGCTTGGCTCTGCCGTGCGAATCGAACCACCGACGCAGGTCACTTTCCGACGGCAGGGGGGGAATAATCTGCTGATCGTCGGGCAGGATGAACCACTCGCCCTGGGTGTGCTGTCCACCGCCGTTGCCGCGCTTGCCGCGCAAGTTGCGGGGGAGGCAGGGCCGATCACGGTCCTCGATGGCACCCGTGCGGAATCGCCCCAGCATGGGGCGTGGCAAATGCTGGCGCAAGTGCTGCCCTCAAACGTGACCATTCACTCGGCCCGCGAAACGACCAGAGTTGTCGCTCAACTCGCCGAGGAAGTGGCCCGACGTAGCGAACACTCGGAGGCGGAATATGAGCCACGTTTTCTGGTGATTCACGATCTTGCCCAACTACGCGAATTACGACTTACGGAAGAGGAATTCAGTTTCTCCACTTCCACCAATGGCAAAGCGCCGTCGGTCGACAAACGGTTTCGGGAAATCCTGCGCGAAGGCCCCGCGGTCGGCGTGCATGTCTTGATGTGGTGCGATTCGCAGAACAGCCTGATGCGCACCTTCGACCGCGTGACATTGCGAGAAGTTGACTATCGCGTGGTTCTGCAGATGAGCCCCGTCGATTCCACCAGTTTGATTGATTCTCCCGCGGCCGGGCGACTTGGCGAGCATCGAGCCATCTTTTATCGTGACGACACGGGCGCGCACACAAAGTTTCGCCCTTACAGTCGGCCGAGTGTCGAGTGGCTGCAGTTCCTGAAAGAGAATTTGGGAACAAGGCTGAACGCGGATTTTTCTACAGGAGGAAGCGGAGGAAGGAGAGAAACGTAAAAAATTTGCTGAAATTTACTTCGATCACCTTCTCTGCTAACTCTGCTTTCTCCTGTAAAATCTTCTCTGTAAATATTCTTCTCGGAGGTTTGTCATGGATCGTTCCCTTGTTTCGCGACGGCGTTTTCTTGAAGCGGGTGTTGCTGGTGCAGCGGCGACATTAGCCGCGCCGGCGATTGTGACCGGCGCGAAGACGCAAGCGTTGTCGATTATTGGTTCGGGGGATTATCAATATGAAGTGCTCCATCACTTTCCGCGGCTTCCCGATAAATATCGCTGGATGACCACGCATAACGTGGCCATTGACAGCGAAGGTTTGCTGTATGTGATCCACGAAGGGAACTTCGATCTCACAGACCATCCCACGATCTTTGTTTTTGATCCGTCGGGAAAATTCGTCCGTGCTTTTGGCGAACAATTCAACGGCGGTGGCCACGGCTTGGAAATCCGCAACGAAGGGGGCCAAGACTTTTTGTATGTGTGCGCTTATCAACAGCAGCGATCCTTTGCCAAGCTCGACACCAAGGGCGAGCAAGTTTGGCGGAAGGGTGCGCCGATGGAAAGCGGAGTATATGCCGAAGGCGAGAACAAGTTTCCCCGCTCGAAAAACGACAGCCCTTGGGATCGCAATCGGTTCATTCCGACCAATATGGCGTTTCTCTCCGACGGCGGTTTCTTTTTGATCGATGGCTACGGCGCTTATCGCGTGCATCGCTTCGATGCCGATGCGAACTGGGTCAGTATGTTTGGTGCGGTCGGCGAGGTCGGGGAGCGCA
>JBGTMM010000451.1:0-3674 GCA_041743635.1 Bythopirellula sp. | reverse complement strand
CTACTCATCTGCACAAGGATCCACAGCTCCAGGATCAAAAGAGCAATCAGCGACAGGGGAATGAGTAATCGCGGCATGGATGTCCTCACGCGTCATCCTACGCTGATCGACACACAAATTGTAGTGGCGATCAATTCATGGCAGACACAACATAGAAACAGGGGTTGCCAAGTATACATATGTATATATAATCTAGGAAAAAGATTAACCGCTAATCAACGCTAATGATCGCTGATTTTCTTTTCCATTAGCGTTTTATCAGCGTCCTTCAGCGGTAAAATTATGTCACAGGATTCGTCACAAGCGCCGATTCCACGGGGACGGGGAGCTCTCAACCAGCCAGCCAATCCTTATCTGCGCGTTCTGCAAGAAATTGATTTGGAACACGTCGCCGAAGATGAAGAATTTCTCGAAGCCCTTGAGCGCCCGCGCACGAGCTATCTGGAAGACACGTCGCAATCCATTGTGAGCGAGAATGATAGCCCCGACGTGGGTTTTCGCTACAGTGTGAATCCGTATCGCGGCTGTGCGCATGGTTGCAGTTATTGTTATGCCCGCCCCGCCCACGAATATTTGGGGATGAGCGCTGGAATCGATTTTGAAACCAAGGTGCTGGTGAAACTGCGGGCTGCGGAGTTGTTCCGCAATTGGCTCGCCAGACCGAAGTGGCAGCCCGAGCCGATCGCGTTTTCCGGCGTCACGGATTGCTATCAACCTGCCGAGCGGCAATTTCGTCTCACGCGGGGTTGCTTGGAAGTTGCGCTCGATGCAAGTCAGCCGGTGACGTTGATTACGAAGAATGCGCTCGTGACTCGCGATTTGGATTTGCTCAGCGAGTTGGCCGGGCGGAATCTGGTGCGGGTTGCGCTGAGCATCACAAGTTTGCGGCAAGAATTAACACGCATCATGGAGCCGCGGACCAGTGCCCCGCAGGCACGATTGGCGGCCCTCAAAAAACTCGCCGATGCAGGGGTGCCGACGTTCTTAATGGCGGCCCCCACGATCCCCGGCTTGAACGACAGCGAGATTCCAGAGATCTTGCGCGCGGGAAGAGAAGCCGGGGCCCAAGGAGCGAGTTATGTGCTGCTGCGTTTGCCGACCACGGTGCGCGAGGTGTTTTTCGAATGGCTCGAGAGGCAACTGCCCGATCAAGCGGACAAAGTAAAAGGCCGCATCCGTGCCACCCGCGAGGGCCGGAATAACAGCGCCGAGTTCGGCAAGCGGATGCGCGGCACGGGGATCATTGCCGATCAGATTGCCCAAACTTTCCGAGTGTTCGCCGCGAAGTACGGCCTGGACAATAGCAAGCTCACGCCGCTCGATTGCTCGCAGTTTCGTGCGCCGCAGGCAGCGAATGGGCAGAAGTCGCTGTTTTAAGAAGCAACAAAGCACGTTTTCTTGTGTTGTCAGCAAAAAACCGAAGCCAGTTTAAAAACCGGGGGCTAGCGCCCCGCGGCTAATTAAATCAGCCGGAACGCACTAGCGTCCGGTTAATTCGGGGGCTTTGAAACCGCCTTTACATCCGAAAGCCTTGCAGGGGGAAGCATAAGAGCGGAATCGTCAGCGACGCGAGTCCGATGGCCCAGCGTAGGCGGCCGAGGGGCACGCGGTCGTTGGCCGTGGGGGGATGGTGGATTCCCATGAAGATCACCAGCACCAACATCGGCGTCCACATCACCGCTTCGTTGAGATTGTTCACGACGTAAAAAATCGCGAGGCAGATAAACCATTTTGCCAGCGTGTGCGCCTTGTCGAGGAACAGCGCGTACATGGTGTGGCCTCCGTCGAGTTGGCTGATCGGCATCATGTTGAGGCCCGTGATCAGCATCCCCACCCAGCCGGCCATGAAGTACGGGTTCAATTGCGAGATGCCGATCCACTCGCGATCGGTCCATTCAGGATGAGCTTTGTGATGCGCCATCTGGAGCATCCATTGGCCGATGGGGGGCATGTAAAGTTGGAACTCGCCGTTCTGGGGAACCCGCGTGAGATTTAAATCATGGATGCCCCACCAAAAAACGGGGATCGCCACAATCAACCCCGCGAGCGGACCCGCGATGCCGATGTCGAAAATCTGGCGACGGTCGGCCCGCATGCCGTCCATGCCGATGACGGCCCCCATCGTACCGATGGCGTTGAACGGCACGGGGATGCACAGCGGATAGCTGGCCGGGATGCGATATTTCACGGTTTGCAGAAAATGGCCCATCTCATGCGTGAGCAAAATCGCCAGCACGGCGGCCATGTATTGCACGCCGTTGAGCCAATTGGCCTGAATCACGCGGCCCATCGCGGCATAGGTCGCGATGTATTGGGGTTCGAGGGGTTCCCAATGCGTCACGCCCACCCAAAACGTCGACGCGCACGTCGCCAGGAACAACAGTAGCGGCAGCAGCGTGCGGCGCTGGGGGCGGAAATGAAGGTCGGAAACTTTGAGCTCGGGCAGATTCGCGAAGGCGGGATCGTTGAAGGGGTCGTCGGAGTCGAATTGGGGTTGGGGCGCGGGGGTTGTTTGTTGCGCCGGTTCGTTCGACGCCCGCTTTGTATCCACCGCCCGCTGAAGCGGGCTCGCCGGATTGGGTGTATCTGGAATGGGGGCCTCTTCGTCCATCGAAGAAATCTTAACGGACTCGGCGCTCAGGGCAAAGGGCGTGCTGCACTCAATATATCTCGAGGCTCTTGACCACGCTTGTTTCGCTCGCCCTGGCCGCCGACAAGCACCGCTCGGCCGTCAGCAGCAAGTCCATTGGCCGGAAACTTTTCGAGGGCAATGTTACCGACGCAATTCCGACGCTAATGACCCGCCGCGCCGGGTGACCCGTTTTGGCGATCTGCTTTAGCGAGCGCTCGACGTTACGGATCAAGGCCTGAGCCAACCGGACTGCCGCTTGCTTGTCGCACATCGGGAGCACCACCGTTCTCCGCCAGGCGGCATTGCGTTCGGTCAGCGTGTTCGTGGGAAATTCTTCGCGACAAGTGGCGTCCAAGAGTTGCGAGATCACGCTCTCGTTGTCGTCGATGTGTGTGTCGTCGGAAATGTCGAACATCATGACGCTTAGCGGCTGGCGGCGGGCGCGGCAAGTTCCCGCGATCAGGGTGATCCAATGCACAAACTGACTCTGACACTGCTCGGCTGGTTGTTGCCGAGCCGTCTTCGCGGAAAAAATTGAAATCGGTTGCGAGACTGCGACGACCACCGGTGAACGGTGCAAAAAGCCATCCATCGCGACCCGCAGTTGCACGGCTTCTTGCAGCAACGAATCCGAGGTGAGCAAACTTTCCGTGGACCTTGCTGGCATTGCCCCAAAGGCCGCTTCCGTGAGTTCCGACATCTGCTCATGGGCCGCGATCAAGACCTGCACGTAGTCTAGCGCATCGCCCACCTCGAGCGACAACACATCGGCAAGCTGCCCCACTTTGGGTTGCAGGCTCACGATGAGTTCGTGCAGTTGCACCTTATTGAGATCGCAGTAGGCCTCGCCAGCCTCCAACAAGTCGGGCAAGACGCTGAGCCGATGTTGCCCCACCAATTCCGAGGTCAAGTTGGCCAAGTGCAACACCCTGGCCACGGGATTGTTGAGCCGGTGCTCCTTGGCGAGCGCGCGCGGATCGTGCTGGCTGGCAATCGCCTCGACCAATAGCCGAGGCATCTGCCATGCGCGCAGTAAAGCCGT
>JBGTMM010000450.1:0-3631 GCA_041743635.1 Bythopirellula sp. | reverse complement strand
TGTGATGAATTAGGCGGTAGCAAACACCGAACATGTGAATGGATAATCGCTTGCGCAAATTGGTGGTTTCCCGGTTCACTAACTGTCCTTCGCTGGGTAGCTGCCAATCTTGCAGATTTTTCACAAATCTCAAGATTTGGCAGTCCCGCAGAGGGATGCCTCTGCTGAGCGATTTTGAGACAGTGAGCAAAAATCATACGTTCAGATGGACAGTTAGGCGACCGCTGGCAAGAGGGTGCTTCATGCGATACTGTCGGGCATCGTGATTAAGGACTTAAGCCATGCGTATTCCATTTGATGCCATCATTTCCCCTGAGAAACTCAATGCCTACCTGTTGGTTGAACGGCCCTGGGACGACAAGTCGAAGTTCTTGGCCCGAGCAGACTTTAACCCCGACAATGCTCAAACACTTGATTTTGCCATTCGCCAGCTTGCAGTCAGTTCAGATGCCCACGAAGACGGTTCCAACGAATATGGTACGTTTTATCGGGTTACGGGCGCGCTTGTTGGCCCCAATGGTCTCTCGCTGCAAGTTGTCTTAATCTGGTTACAATGGAAAAGCCGCACAAGAGTTCATTATGAAATCCTTCTCGCTCTACGACCGAATTGCCCTCGTTCGTGACGTTCCCAAGCATGGCCTAAAGGCGGGCGACATCGCTACCGTCGTAGAAATCGTTCCACATCCCGAAGGTGGCCAAGAGGGAATCGTGCTCGAGGTAACTAATGCCCTCGGTGAGTCACTACAAGTCGTGATCGTGACCATTAACGACGTCGAACCACTTCGCGCAAACGAGGTGCTCTCCGTTCGGCAATTTGTTGAATCTGCGTAAAAGCTAAACTCTTCGGTTACCTCTAAAACGATCGCCGTCGTCTGACCAGGCACAGCAAAACGCCGGCGATCCAGAGGCACGCGGGTTCGGGAACTTCAGTCACCACTTCCGAGAGTGCACCCAGAGGTGCGTTGAAATGGGCTTGCCATTCGGCCAAGTCGGTGGGGCTGAAGGGATCGGACGATTCCCCACGCTGCCAAGCGAGGAAATCGCGGCCGTCAACATCACCGTCGCCGTCGAAATCGCCGGGTCCTGCGATCGTGACAGTGGGATACTGGTCGGTCGGCACGTCGTACAAGTGCTGCATCGTGCCATCGGGCCACCGGATGCGCAGCTCATCGATGACCGTGGCCGAGCCGAGGCCAAAATGCACCGGCAAGTCGCTTTGATTGAAGGTCCCCGCGTTAGTGTTGGCTTCGCGGCGGAGTGTGACTTCCTCGGGCGTTCCCTCGAACAGTGTGGCGTAAAGCGAAGCACCAATGCCGGTCGTGTTGTCGGTCGGACCATTCAAGCGGACGTAAAGCCAGTGGTTGCCGTTTTCGGCAGCGTCGCTGAGGAAGACGCGTTCCGGAAATGGTCCGGAAATAGGGCCAATATTATTTGGCACAATGAGATCCTGATCGCCGTCGAGATCGAGGTCACCCCAAGCGCTGTCGTAGCCCCCTTCGATGCTTGCGTTGATGCCTTGGGAAAGCGTGACGTCGGTGAAACTCCAATTGTTTCCATTTTCAACCAAATTGTTGCGATACAATTTGCGGGCCTTGCTGCCGGCGGCATTATTGTGGAAATACAAATCGAGATCGCCGTCGTTGTCGTAGTCGACCGCTCGGCCCCCGTTGAGATCGCCCGCCGGATCGCTCAGCAGCGGTTGACCCGTGAGCGTATCGACGTCGGTGAACGAGTTATTGCCGTCGTTACGGTAGATTTTGCTGCGCTCCCCATCGGATCCCACGACGAACAAATCGAGTTTGCCGTCGTTGTCGAAGTCGAGAAACTCGGCCCCGTAGGAGTTCCGCATGTTCTGTGTGCCATTAGTGTCGGCGATGTCGATGAAACTTAACGAGCCAGTCTCGACCAATTGGTTTTCGTAAAAGTTGTTACGGATATTGTTATCGAGCCGGCAAGTCGAAATGTAGACGTCGAGGTCGCCGTCGTCATCTGTGTCGCCGATGGCCATGCCATAGGCCTTCCAACCGAAATCTTGCTGGAAACCGACAGCGGCTCCAACGGGGGTGAAATTGCTGGCCGGTCCCTGCAAATAGATTTGATGCTTCGCGGGCCCCTCCATGGCGATGATCAAATCCAAGTCGCGATCGTTATCGATGTCGACCCACGCCTCGTTTTGATGAAATTCGGCATCGTTCAAGCCGGTGGCGACGCTCGTGTTGGTAAATGCATTCGGCCAGTTGTTCTTGAACACGTCGCCCTTGTCATAACCCAAGCTCACCCCTGCCGCGTTGGTGCTGTTGTCCTGTCCCACAAAGACATCGATTCTCCCGTCGCCGTCGTAGTCGCCCCAAGCAGCACTCCATGAGTCTTCCAGGGTCGGAGTCGGCAAAAACGTCGAGGTGATATCGGTGAAGGTGAGATTGCCTGTTCCGATCACATTGTTCAGCAAGAGTTTCTGACTGCTTGATCCTCCGCCCTGGAAAAACAGGTCGAGATCGCCATCGCCATCGATATCCGCCAAGGAAGCGCTGCGGCCGGATACGTTGAGCCCTCCGAGGACCGTCGCCCCGTGTTCCGTGAAAACCGCCAGCGAGAAGCTTGCGGAAAGCTGCCAACTCAAAAGGAATGATGCGCATGCCAAGAGAATTCGTGGGCTTGATGCTAACATGACCTTACTCTCTCTCGCTCCTGACAAACTGAATCTCGCTTCAAGATAGGCCAAAAACTGTTTGCACGCAACGAATTCTTCCACGACTCGGCGCAAAAGAGGGAATCACCTGCGCCTTCACAGGGTCTGGGTAGCCGCGAGGTGTCGCGAAGCGCGGCCGAGCGGGTAACGACTCAGCCAAACACCCCCTCGAGCAATTCTTCGGTAAGCCAAAGATCTGAGACAATTTCATGCGAAAACCAATTCTGGCGAGCCATTTAGTCAACCCCCAAGGGGGTTTGTGAATAACTTAGGCGAGCGGTCGGCGTGAGCCGGCCGTTGGTTTCCGGCAGAACACGGCAACCATCCCGACGACTGCAAGCAGCGCTATACTCCCCGGCTCCGGTGCGGCTCGCGAAGACGCAAGCGAACCGAACCCGTAGAACTCTTGCCAATCTTCCAGATCAGCCGCGCTAAAGGGACTGAACGATTCACCCCGTTGCCATTTCAAGAAGTCTCGGCCGTCGACGTCGCCATCGTTGTCGAAGTCGCCTAGCAGCGGCACAGTCGTCTGAATGTAAAGCCCGTCGCCTGCTTCGTCGAATGTCGCGCCATTAAAACCGACTTCGGCGATGCCGGCGTTCACTTTAAGACTTGCGAAGTCGTTATGGCTGACAAGCATTGCAAACACCCGGCCCGCGGGCAGGTGATTCAAAATTTCTGGTCCCGCCCCACCGAAGGCTGGGTTGTTGGCAAAGCCTCGTTGCTGGAGCGGCAGTTGGAACCCACTGCCACCGACGCCCATGCCTAAAGTGGGATTCGCGAGATCGCTGTCAGAGAGGTTGACCATCACCAGCAAGTCCTGCCCCAAATATTCATCGCCGAAAGGGCTGACTTCCATTCTCACGACGGCGACGCCTGCACCCGGGGGGGCATGGGTGCGAATGAAGTCGAAGGCAGCATCGTCGGCCGTAATGCCGCCGA
>JBGTMM010000449.1:0-6031 GCA_041743635.1 Bythopirellula sp. | reverse complement strand
GGCGACTTTGGATCGCGCCAAGCGAAGCAAATCATGTTCGCATGTCAGAACGACCCGCAACCAGCCGCCGCGCGAAGAACCACCGACGAAGTGTAGCGATTTCGCGGTCCCTGCGAAGTGATTCCGTGCCTGAGATTGTTGGGCGCATTGAGTTTAACAAACTCAAAAATGAACTCCCCCTCCGCAGAGGGGTATGCAACTTTGTTTGCAGTGATTTTTGGCGACAACTATACTCACGGTTTCTCTGGCAGGTGTCTGCGTTTCGGATATTTTCACTCCAACAGATCGAAGACTGTCATGCGACACGCAATCTTGGTTCTCGCGATTTTTACGTTAACTTGCTCCCCGGCTCTCGGTGCAAATATCTGGCTTTCCTCCAACGGCAACATCGGCACGGGCTCGACCCCACCGACAACCGTGGGCGCGATTCCCACGATCACGCATCAGCCCAGCGCAATGCAAGGCACTTTTTACATTTGGGCGCGACCCACGGCCACCAAGACGCTTGAGAACTGGTCGCTAAAACTCGTGTCGTCGAATCCGAGCGTGGTGACGTTCAATACCGCCGCAATCGAGGCTTATAACCCATGCCTGGGAAACTGTAGTGGAGAGGATATTGTCCGGTGGGAGTTTACCGACCCGACCCCGTCCGCGCCTTCCATCGCAGTATCCAAGAGCCTCGAAGGCCTGAATGTTTTCGGCGTTGATCGTTCGGGGGTCGGCATTGGCCCGGCCAGCGATGGCATCCCCAGCCCCGGTCCCGATCAGTATGATGATCCCTTCTACGACCCTGCCACAAATGCTTGGTTACTCGCCAGCGTCAATTACACCTTGCACGGTTTGCTGGGCCAATCATCGATCCACTTACAGATCGGCGATATCGGCATGAACCACGCCGGGGACATCAATGGATCCGCGGATACGAATGTCGTCTTTGGCTTGACCACCGACCCCGCTCGCAACGCGCACACCCAGCGAAACTTGAGTAGCGCCACCGCCGAAATGCTTATTAATGTTTCCAATACTCCGCCTGGCGATTTCGATGGCGACAACGACGCTGATGGCCGCGATTTTTTGGTTTGGCAACGGGGCGGATCGCCGGCTCCCTTTAGTTCGACCGATTTGGCCGCTTGGCGCAATGCCTACAGTGGCTCCGTGGAAGCCTTGAACTCCATCCCGGAACCTTGCACCGCCGTGCTGCTAAGCCTCCTCGCGCTGATGATGAACACCCGCCCGGCACGGATCGCGCTGGGCATTCGAGCTTAACTAGAGTAGGAAATGTGTGATCTAAGATGTAAGGTATTGGATGTCAGAAAGCGTCACGAACGCATGAATCGCGGCGCGCACAGAACTTCTGCCACCGACAACGTCTCTTCTGACATCATCAATCATACATCACACATCTCACCTTCTTCCGGTTTTACCCTCGTCGAGCTGTTGGTCGTGATCGCGATCATCGGCGTGCTGGTGGCCCTCTTGCTGCCGGCGATTCAAGCCGCGCGTGAAGCCGCCCGGCGTTCGCATTGCACCAACAATCTCAAGCAGATCGGCCTGGGGCTGCAAAACTACCATGCCCAATACAAGTATTTTCCTCCGGGTGCCCGATTGCATCTCGAAGATGATAAAGTCGGCCTCAGTTGGCATGTGTTGGTGCTTCCTTTTGTGGAACTTGGCAACATCTACAACGAGATGGAGCCACTGCCCAATGGCGGGGCACGCAGCTACGCCCACGAATCGACCGTCATGCAACTCTATCATTGTCCCAGCGCGGACCCACCGTCGACGAGCGCCACCGCCCGCCATAATGCTCATTACACGGGCGTCTCGGGAACGAACACCATCGATTCGACCGCCCCGGCGACGAATCCCTACGCTGATATCATCGACCTCGAAGACGTCAGTTGCGGCGACATAGACGCCAACGGCATTTTCTTTCCTAACAGCAACACCCGCATCGCCCAAATCGGTGACGGCACCTCGAACACACTCGCCATCGGCGAGCGCACCTACATGTTTCGTGCTTGGCTCTCCGGCGCCACCTGGTACGGCATCCCTAAAACGGATCGCATTCCCGCTCTGAGCGACTTCCCCCCTTCGGCGGAAATTTGCACGGGCGGCGCCAACAACATTCACTTCCCGATCAACGCCGACCACAACAAGTTCGGCTATTACCGGTTTCATCCCGATCCTTCCATTCCACTCGATCAGAAGAAGATGCGGCTCAACGAGCTTCCCTTCGCCAGCCGACACACCGGCGGCGCCCACTTCGGCTACGCCGACGGCAGCGTCCATTTTTTGAACGAAGCGATCAACTTTACCACTTTCCAAGCCCTGGCCACCAAGGACGGTGGCGAAGTGGTGGATGCCAACCCTTAAGAAGAAATTCACATGAAATCACAGGGATACGGAAGAGCCGTTGCGCCCAGGATACTATTGTTGAGATTGTGTGTAGCGGCAATTGTCTTGGCTTCGACAACGGCTCTCGCGGATAACATCTTTTGGGATGGTTCAGCAAATCAAAGCTTCAATGCCGACCAAAACTGGACCAATATGAACGGGCCGAATCGTTCGCCTGGCCCGGGAGACAACGCCCGCTTTGTTCTCTCAGGTACGCCAGGCCCAATTTCTGTCAACCTTAACAGTGGCCAGTTCGTCAATGCTTTGCGGTTTCAAAACACCTCAAATAGCATAACACTCAATGACGGAAGTAACGGCCTTCAATTCATCCAAGTGGGCCAGGGAGGCATTGCAATCTTCCCTACATTCACGGGTGGAACGGTAACGATAAATCCCGCTATCTCCGTGCAGGATGGTCAAGATCAAACTTGGGACATTCAAGGTGCCAACCAAACGCTGCGTATAACTCGCGAGGTGAACCTCTCTGGCAGGAATGTTCAAATCGCCGGCGCAGGGGATGTCGTCATCGATGGTACAGTACATGGAATCCCCGGCCAGTTGATCATGAATGGCACAGGTAAGCTGCGGCTGAACGGCTCGATTTTCGGCCCCGTCACCGTGAACACCCGTGGTACTCTTGGTGGCACGGGCACGATTAACGGTACAGTGAGTGGTCTTGGCCGCGTCGCCCCCGGCAATTCCCCTGGCATTCTCATGATCGACGGCGACTATACGCAATCTTCAACCAGCACGCTCGAAATCGAAGTCGCTTCCTACTCTGGCACAGTGGGATCGCCTGCTTGGGTGCCCGGCACGGATCACGACCAACTTCAAGTCACTGGCACGGCCACACTCGGTGGGCGATTAGAGATTCCCATCATTGATCCATTAAAAGCAGCCGGTGGGCCCACGATTGGACTCCCTCCGATTGATTTTCTGACGGCTGGCAGCGTGGTCGGTAAATTCAGCGCCGTCGTCGCTCCTGGTCTTAATCAAAACTTGGCCGTCGATGTGGAGTATATCCCCGCGGGACCCAATCAAGGTGCCCGGCTCAGCTTTGTGCCCATCAAGACCAATATCGTCTTCGATGAGGAAATGGACACCACAGCCAATTGGTTCAATTCCGACTCAACATGGGAAAATGCATTAAACCCAGGGGCACCTGCACTCCCCACTCTTGTCCACGACATCTCCATAGAGAACCTGACTGCGAACGCTCAAGAGGTGGAAATTGAAGACAACAACGCCTTTGTCGCCAAGTTAACAGTTGGTGGTGGTTCACAGGACCTGACCGTCCAGATTGGCAACGGGACACCATCCCCAACCACAGGCAATCTTTCTTCCACGCTCGATGTCACTGTTGAAGAAAACGGAGTGATTGCTTTGAACGCCGGCACGCTGGCCACCTCTGAAGTCACGCTTATCAATGGTGGCATGCTTACAGGCAACGGTCTTGTCGATTTAGCGAGCGAATCCGCTGCCAACAGAGGAACGCTCACCGTCACCAGCGGCACGATCAGCCCTGGATTGTCGATTGGCCATCTCGATATCGACGGTGATCTTAATCTGACCACTGGCGGCGGAATGGTGTTTGAGGCTACCAGCGAAACGATCCGCGACACTTTGGCCATCACGGGCGATGCCATTTTGGAAGGTTCGCTCACTTTGAACATCACTGGCAGCAGTATCCAAAGCGGAAACAGAATTCAGCTCTTGACGGCCGAGAGCATCGACGAAAACTTCAGTTCTTTCGACGTGATCGGCAACGACGATCTGTTCTTTGTCTTGAGCACCGAAGAGATCGCTGGCGGCCTGTTCGCCCTTAACGTGGATCCTTTTATGCTAGGAGACATGAATCGATCTGGAGGTTTACCTGATGTTGACGATGTCGCTGCCTTTGCGCTGGCACTCACGGATCCCAATCGCTACCAAAGGGGACCGCTATCCGATCCAAACTTCCCTAATGGGTATGGCATCAGCGCTGCAGAAGCGGGCAATATTGACCACACTGGTCAGGACTGCGACGTCGACGACATCGACGACTTCGCTCGTATCCTTAATATGTCACTGAGTGAACTTACCGCCCGGATTCAGCTCTTGTCGGTCACTGTACCCGAACCAGGCAGTTCAGCCCTTTTGGGATCATTTTTCTGCACGCTCCTGGGGACGACGAGAATTCGCGCATCCAGCAGTTAACTTCAATTTGCAAGGGTTCGACGATGACGACATCCAGCCGATACGCTCGAAAACAGGCTCGCGGCATGTTGCCACGGGCGAGCTTCTGGGCCCTCTGCGTGGCGTGGGTGGTGGCGAATCCTCTCGCGGCTAAGGCCGACACGAATGCCTGGACAGGGTCCACCAGCGGCGGCGGCTGGGATAATGGCTCGAACTGGAGCCAGGGCAGAAATCCCAACTCAACCGACGAGGTGGTGATCAACACACTGACGTCGGGGTCGGTCCTGCTCGACATCAACAGCACCATCGACACCCTTTCGATCGTCGCCGGCAACGCACTGGTTTTTGATACCTTCGGCCCAGGCGCAACACTCAACGCCATCAATGGAATGGTGAATTCAGGCACGCTGACGGTGCAAAACTCGTTCGAAAATAATAACTCCATGACGCTGGCCAGCACTTTGGGCTCGTTTGAAAACGAAGGCACTCTGCGATTCTCCGATCGCTTCAGCTTCGTCAACGCCGATTTGGTCAACACCGGCACGATAGAAGTTGGGCCAGGCGACGTGGGCGAGACTCAGGTGACCGAACTGATCAAAGTCGACGGTACGTACTTCAATAGTGGAACGATCAATGTTCTTAACGGCAATCTTGTCGTGCGGAATGGGGGAACCTTCAACCAATCGAGCGGAGTCATCAACGCGAACACAAATCGGTTCGACCTCTACGACACCAGCACGCTGAATATCGCGGGGGGTGTGTTCAACTTGGTCCATCCTGTTGGACCGGCGGGTTCGAGAATGCGCCTCTTCGGCAACGGCACCGTCAATCTAACCGGCGGCGACCTAAACATGGGGGCGGTGATCGACTTGGGTAATGTTGGTAACGGAACGTTCATTCAAGATGGCGGCACACTCCACGCGACCAACGGCGTCAGCTACTTTTGGGAGGGAACGTACGTCTACCGAAGCGGGACCATCGACGGCGCGGCGATATTACGCGAATCGACCTTGCAACTCGATTCGACCGATCCCGCGACGTTTCAGTTCAGTAAATACACGCCTGCCGATGGCCCAGGGACGCTCGACATCGTCGGCGGTAGGCTGCAGCCGGGTCAAACCATTGACATCCATTCCATCGGACAGGGGACGGAAGTCGAAGCCGCGGGGTTTTTCAACGACGGCTTGATTCGCCTGTCGAACACCAACGGCGGCACGCCACGCCTGACGATCACCACTTCGGTGCTGGAAAATAGCCCCCTCGGTGTGATTGAATCCGACGGGGGCGAAATCTTTGGCCAAATCTTGAATTACGGCGGGCTGAATTTTGAGGCAGGTACGACCGTGACAAATAATTCGATTATTAATAATGCAGCCTTGAATGTTTCCGCCGGTGCCTCGCTCCAAGGCATGACGCAGTTTGTCCAAGCCGGTGGCCAAGCGCTGATTGGCGGCAATTT
>JBGTMM010000448.1:0-4558 GCA_041743635.1 Bythopirellula sp. | reverse complement strand
GGTTGACGGCCTCGGCCACTTTGGCGTCTTCGGAATTAATGAGAGCCACGATTTCCTGAGAGCTCAGGCTATCGAGTCTTTCCGACGCGGGATTACTGGCCTCGGTGGTGAGATTCTCTAACATGCTTTTAATTCTAATGTGCGAGTGTGAAGAGAAGTAGCTAACATGCGCGAAAAAGAGAAAATCCTGCGCTGAGCTGGATGTCTCACTTCCGATTTCGCCCCAGTCGGTATTTTATTCCCCACTCCTACGATGGACGCATCGACTTTTTCTGTTTAGCCAAATACTCTGGAACTTCTTCCGCTTGGCTTGTCACATGTTTCGGCATGCCCAATGGAAATAGGAACGTCGAATACTTAATCGCTGTTGGGGCAACAATCCCGTCGAGTTTTTGCGTATTTGCCCTCGTCTTGTCCACACAACCTGATCTGGCTTGGTAATTTTCAACTTTGAACCTTTCCATCCATGCTATCGATGCAGCCATAATCGTCGGCTATCTCGCGACGGTGCTCGCCCTTGGCCTGTGGGTCGGACGTGGGCAAAAGACCACCGTCGAATACTTTCTTGGCGATCGGTCACTTCCCACTTGGGCGGTGCTCCTATCAATCGTCGCCACGGAAACCAGCACCGTCACCTTTTTGAGCATTCCCGGCTTCGCCTTCGCCGAAGGGGGCGACATGCGTTTTCTGCAAATCACTTTTGGTTACATCATCGGTCGATTTCTAGTCATTTGGGCACTCTTGCCGCTTTATTTCCAGGGACAGGCGTTCACGGCGTATGAAGTGATGCAACGCCGCTTTGGCATGTCTTCGCGGCGCGCGACGTCGCTATTGTTTCTCATCACGCGAAATTTGAGCGACGCCTTGCGGCTCTATCTCACCGCCTTGGCATTGCAACAGGTGATCGGATTGGGATTGCCGACTTGTATCATGATTATGGGCATCGTCACGATTGTTTACACTGTATTAGGGGGTGTGAAATCGGTGGTTTGGAACGATTGCCTACAGTTCTTCATCTACATCTTTGGTGCCGGGGTGGCCTTGTTTGTGATCGTCTCGCGGCTGCCTGGAGGCTGGGAGCAGTTCGCTCAATTTGGCGCGGAATTTGACAAATTTCGCGTCTTGGACTTCGATACTAGCTTGACCAAACCCACGATGACGTTTTGGTCGGGTCTCATTGGCGGACTGTTTTTGACCGCGGCAACTCATGGCACCGACCAGCTCATGGTCCAGCGCTACCTCACCGCGTGTAGCGGACGGGCGGCGGGATGGGCTCTGGGGCTCAGTGGCTTGTTCGTGGCAGCTCAATTCGCGTTGTTCCTGGTGATCGGTGCCGCGCTCGCCTGTTTCTATACCGAGTTCCCGCCTGACACGCCCTTCGGGCCTCGTGATGGCGACAAAGTCTTTTCCCATTTCATCGTCCATCATCTCAGCCGCGGACTCGTCGGCTTAACCTTGTCGGCGGTCTTCGCGGCTGCCATGTCCACGCTTTCCGGCTCGCTCAATTCTTCGGCGACCGCGCTGATCAACGACATCTACTTGCCTCTGGTTAGCCGCGAACCCTCGGCTAAGCGACTGCTCTGGATTAGCCGCCTGGCTACCGTGGCTTTTGGCATCTTGCAGATCTGTATTGCGCTAGCAAGTTATCAACTGGGGACGACCGAGAGTACGGTCAACAGCGTGCTCAAGATTGCCGGCTTCGCCCTGGGACCCATGTTGGGTTTGTATTTTCTGGCAGTGTTTACCCAACGGGTTCAACAACGCGCCGCTCTGGCTGGCTTTTGTGTGGGCGTTGCCGCGCTCTCTTATATCGCGTTGTACACGTCGCTGGCTTGGCCGTGGTATGCTGGAGTTGGCGCGCTGATTACCTTCACTGCTGGTGCCTTACTAAGTAATTTTCTCGTTGAACCAATCAACCCTACTTCGCAATCTGAGTGAGAATATCGTGAATATCCGCCGACTCCTTTTTCCTGTTTGTTGTCTGCTCGCTTGCATCAATCTTTATGCGCCGACGGTTCGAGCCGAGCCGAGTTCGTCATCGCTACCGGTGAAACAGCCTGCGGAATTGGGGCTTTCTACCAGTCAGCTTGAGCGTATTGACGACATGGTCGCCGTGGAAATTGTAAAAGGCAACATACCGGGATGCGTGGTGATGATCGGTCGTCGTGAAGGGATCGCCTTCGCCCGGGCCTATGGGCATCAGCAAGTGGAACCGACCAAGGAAGAAATGACCCTTGATACGGTGTTTGATATGGCCTCGATCACCAAACCCGTCGCCACCGCGACCAGCATCATGCTGCTGGTCGAGCGTGGGCAGGTTCGTCTGGGGGAACCCGTGGCGACCTACATTCCCGAATTCGCTCAAAACGGCAAGGAGGCGATTACGGTCGAACATCTGCTCACGCACCAGGGCGGCCTCATTCCCGACAATTCCATCGAAGATTATGAGCATGGCGTCGAGGAAGCCTGGAAACGAATGTGGGCCTTAAAACCCATTGAGCCAGCCGGCGCGAAATTTGTTTACACCGACGTCGGCTTCATGACGCTGGGTGAAATCGTCCATCGGGTGACGGGCCAAAACGTCGCGGAATTTGCCGCCGAGAATATTTTTAAGCCCCTTGGCATGAGCGAGACGGGTTATCTGCCCAGCGAGGAATTAAAAGCTCGCACGGCAGCCACGGAAAAAATCGACGGCAAGTGGCGACGGGGCGAGGTGCACGATCCCCGGGCCGCGCTCTTGGGTGGCGTTGCTGGGCACGCGGGTTTGTTTTCCACGGCCCACGACTTGGCCAAGTACGCCCGCATGCAACTCGCCGACGGTCGCGTCGGCGACAAGCAGTTCTTTCATCCGCTTACTATCGCCGAGATGCGCCGGCCCCGCTCTATCGGTGAAAACAAACGGACCTTGGGCTGGGACAGCCGCAGCAAGTATTCCAGCAATCGCGGCGAGCTCTTTAGCGACAAAGCCATCGGACACGGCGGGTTCACTGGCAATGCGTTTTGGATCGACCCCGAGCTCGATCTCTTCGTGATTTTTCTGTCGAGCCGGTTGCATCCTGATGGCGTGGGCAACATCAATCCGCTGGCCGGCCGAATTGGCACCGTCGCCGCCGCGGCGATTCAGACAGGTCAGAGTACTGACGATGTTATAGAATCGCCTACCCTACTCGGCATTGATGTCCTCGTGCGAGATAACTTTGCCGCACTCAAAGGCCGTCGTGTTGGCTTAATCACCAATCACACGGGTCTCGATAGCGCCGGTGAGCGCACGGTCGATTTAATTCGCAACGCACCCGACGTGGAATTGGTCGCCATCTTCAGCCCCGAGCATGGCTTGCACGGAAAACTCGACGAGTCCAACATTGCCGACACCCGCGATGAAGCGACCGACTTGCCCGTCTACAGCTTGTATAACGAGTCGCGTAAGCCCGACGCGAAGCAGCTTGAGGGAATCGACACGCTCGTATTCGACATCCAGGATATCGGCTGCCGGTTCTATACTTACATCTCGACCATGGGCTTGGCCCTCGAAGTCGCGGCGGAGCAGAAACTCAAGTTCGTCGTGCTGGATCGGCCCAATCCCCTGGGCGGCGCTATCACCGAAGGGTCGGTGCTGGACCCCGGCATCAAAAACTTTGTGGGGCATCATGCGATATCCGTCCGCCATGGCCTAACCGTGGGCGAACTGGCCAAGTTGTTCGCCGCGGAAATCAATCTCGACGTCGATCTGCAAATCGTGAAGGTCGAGAATTGGCAGCGTGAAGAGTACTGGGACCAAACGGGGCTCGTCTGGACGAACCCCTCGCCGAATATGCGCAGCCTTGCCCAGGCGGTGCTCTATCCGGGCATAGGCTTACTGGAAACGACGAACGTCTCGGTCGGTCGTGGGACGGACACGCCGTTTGAAGTCATCGGAGCCCCGTGGATCATCGGGCCAAAATTGGCCGCCCACCTCAACGAGCAAAAGCTCCCCGGCGTGGTGTTCGTGCCAATCCGCTTCACGCCGCGCGAGAGCAAATTCGCCCAGGAACCCTTTCAGGGCGTCAATATCATTGTCGTCAATCGAGAGGTATTTCGCTCGGTGCCCGTGGGACTGGCGATTGCGATCGCTCTGCGCGAGTTTTTCCATGACGATTGGAACATGTCGAATTTCAATAGGCTGCTTGGCAGTGAAAAAGTCTTTGCCGCAATTGAAAAGGGCACGACACTCGCGGAGCTTGAAAAACTGATCGCCCCCGAACTTGCCGAGTACAACAACCGCCGCCAGAAATTCTTGCTTTATCCTTAACGCTCGAGTGCTTAGTCCAGAGGAATTAGCCACGGATGAAACACGGATTGAACACTGAGATTGCGATTGCAAAAAACTCTTTCCGTTGGCACAAAGACGCATGCTTACACAGCAGCATCACTCTCAATTATCCGTGTTTAATCCGTGAAATTCCGTGGCTATTTTATTCTCTTCCATAAGGGCCTTTGCGCAGTAGGATTAACTGACCGTGTGGTATAGTAGGTACCCCATCACCACGGCAATCACGATCCCCGCCACGTCGGCAATCAG
>JBGTMM010000447.1:0-4903 GCA_041743635.1 Bythopirellula sp. | reverse complement strand
GAAGGCTCTGGTGGACTCAGTCTAGTGGCTCGTCGGGGGGATCAAGCCCCGGGAACACCTTTGGGATCAAACTTCAATCTCAACACTTTCGGCCAGACGATACTGGAATTCAACGCGGCTGGAAAAACTGCGTTTCACACTTATCTCATGAACTCCGTTGCTGCGGGAGTCGACGACAGTAATAACGAAGGAATTTGGTCGGATGCCACCGGCAGCCTTAATTTAGTGGTTCGGCAAGGTGATCCGGCACCCGGAACGTCTGGGGAGTCTGAGTTCAGTTTCTTCCTGAATTTCGAATTGAGTGATGCTGGGAATACCGTGTTTACCGCCTACACGAGACCCGTCAGTACAGGAATCAACTACTATGGAATCTGGACGGACTTGGGGGGTGCATTGTCGCTGATTGCCAAAGAGGGCGATCAAGCGCACGGTACACCTCTGGGGACGTTGCTATCGCTTTCGAGGCCAACGCCAATCGTGAATCCCTTGGGAAGTGTGGCATTTGTTTCACAATTGATGGGGGTCGGAGTGAACTCCAGCAACGACCGAGGACTCTGGGCTCAAGACCAATCGGGTAACTTGCGCTTGGTCGTTCGTGAAGGCGATTTATTTGAAGTGGCCCCGGGTGATCTGAGGACTATCGCGTTTATTGACATGCAAATAGGTTCTGGAGGGAGTGACGGACTTCCGCGCAGTTATAATGCAGATTACAAACTCGCTTTCCGGCTCGGTTTCACCGACTCGAGCAGCGGCATTTTCACGGCCATGCTGACCGTCCCCGAACCATGTGCGATTCTGCTGGCGGCGCTTTGCTGCGCAACTTGCTCAGCCAGACGGCCACGCCGTCCGGGTCACGCGCGGAGCAAGCTCCGCGGCTAAATGGCGGGTGAATTCGCGCTTCTCTCAGCCGATTGCCGGTGAAGTCTCAATCCGGTATGCTGCCCTTACGAGTGCTTAAGGCACTTTATTTGGCAAATTTGCTCAACAGAACACATAGCAGGAGGTATTTGCGATGGCTTACACACTCCCCGAATTGCCCTACCCGAAAGATGCGTTGGAGCCCCATATCGACGCCAAGACCATGGAGATTCACCATGGCAAACACCATAACGCGTATGTGACGAATGTGAACGCCGCGCTCGAGGGTGCGGGCGTGGCCGAGCAGTCGATTGAAGACCTCTGCCGCAACATCGAAAAGATTCCCGAGAAGATTCGCCCCGCCGTGCGCAATAATGGCGGCGGCCATGCGAACCACTCGATGTTCTGGAAGATCATGAGCCCCAAGGGTGGCGGCGAACCCAAGGGTGAACTGGCCAAGGCGATTGAGAGCGAGCTCGGCGGCTTCGCGGCGTTCAAAGAGGCGTTCACCAAGGCGGCCACCACCCGCTTCGGCAGCGGTTGGGCTTGGTTGAGCGTGACGCCGGCCGGCAAGCTCGTGGTCGAGAGCACTCCGAATCAAGACAATCCGTATATGACCGGCAATACGCCGATCTTGGGGATCGACGTGTGGGAGCATGCCTACTATTTGAACTATCAAAATCGCCGACCTGATTACATCACCGCGTTTTATAATGTGATCGATTGGAACGCCGTGGGCGAGCGCTATGCCAAGGCGAAGGGTTGATTTAGCCCCGCTGCTTGCAGCGGGTGATAGCACCCGATAAAGCGGGACAAGTTCCGGCGCTCAATAAGTATTTACCGGGGATTGTGGTTGAGGGCCAAGTGCCGTTGACCGCGATCTCCGGTTTTCTATAATCCGCGCGCGTTGCTGTCGGAGAGTCCGCCTTCAAATTGGAATAAATTTCTGTTCCGCGGGGCCGAGGCTTGCCGACATAGACCAATGGTGCGGGTTATAGCAGTCGTGTCGATGGTAGTACCTGGTAAGGCTAGCTCGACCTCGAAAACAAATCACTTTGATTGAAGGCACGGATGCCATGCGAGTCAGAATTCTCACATTGGGTTTGGCACTGGTCATGAGTTCCAGTTCCCTGGGCTGTAAGTCAGCACCGAAAACATCGTGGTGGAAAACGGCGGATAAGTCGGACGCCGCCTCGACAGCCGCGGTCGCTGGGGCACCCCAGTTGCCCGCGGAAATCGCCAAGCAGGCCGAAGCGTTGGCCGGAGGCGACCCGGTGAAGATCACGACTCCCGCGGTGACGTCGGCTCCCGCGGCGACGATGACCAAGGCTTCTGGCGGTACGGCTCCCGCGACAACTGCTCCCTTGTACTCGGCTGCGACAGCCGCTCCGAGCAGTTATCCGAGCACGGGGGCCAAGAGTTTAGTGCCGACGAATTCGGTGGCCGCGACTCCGGCTCCGACAACGAAGACCGCGGGTACTGGCGTCCTCGGTTCGATTGCCGCGTCCAAGACACTGCCTTACGATCCGACCTCCGTGCCGCCGGCGGCACCAAGCTCCGCCGCATTGAGCACTGCCCTTCCCACGGCACCCGCTCAGACAGATCGCTACGGCGTTTCGAGCCAAGAGCGTTATGCCAACACTTCTCCGACGACGACCACTCCGGCTCATTCGCCGGCGTCCTATCCCGCGATAAACACAGTACCTACGACCATTGCAACTTCGGCACCGACCTCGCCTGTCACAAGCACTGTGGCTAGCACGCCGGCACCCGCGAGTGTGCCATTCGCTGCCAATCCCACCACGGGCAATCGGTATGCCACGCAAACCATTCCGGTGGCTTCCCCGGTCAGTACGGCCTTGCCGAGCAACAGTCCCCCTGTGCAACCTGCTTCCGCGGTGGCCAGCGTGCAACCTTACCGCCCCGGCGGCACGACGTCTTATCCGGGCACATCGGCGAACTACGAAGTAGCCACGCGTCCTGGTACTACGTCGACGACTCCGAGCAGTTCCGCTCAGTATCGCTAAACGCTAAGCCGCAAGCGGCACTGGATTGCTGGGCAGCCGCAAGCGGCTTACCAGCCCATGACCATGTTCGACTCGATCACCTTGCGGGATTGTTCGAGATCCGAACCGGTTTCATGCATGTAAAGTCGGATGGCATGAATCTTGTCGCCTTCGGCCTTCGATAAGCAGTCGCGCGCCGTATGACAGATATCAAAAGAGCCTGAAAGTCCCAAGGCACTCTTCGAGATGACCCACGTATCACGGGGCCGCTTCGTCATGCGAATGACGCTGTCGCTGGGATAGGCATCGGTCACTACCGAGGAAGCCCCGTCGTTGTCTTGAGCCCAGGTGATAATGATGTGATTATCCGTTTCAACCTCAAAGAGTGGCATGGCGATCTCCTTTTCAGACAGACGCGAGAAGGGAAACAGGAATGCGTAGCACGCATGGATCAGTTTAATTCATAGCGGCGCCGACCGTCAACTTGTTGGTCAAAAGGCGGACATTTTCGGCAAAAATCGCCGGCGGAAATGAAGAAAAGTGGTTCTGCGAAACTTGGCGGGCGAATAAGACACTCGCCGATCACCCCAGAATTTCCGCGGGCTTTTCCACAACGGCGTGACTGTCGAGAAACAGCAAGCCGTCGGAATCTCCGGACGAACCACGCTCGTGCGGACGGATGGCTTTGCCGGTGTGCTGATACAGGCAGCTTTGGCCGTCGCTGCGTGCGCTGTAAAGGGCGGAATCGGCGCGGGAAAGCAGTTTCTCGGGGGTGTCGCCGGACTGTACTTCCACGATGCCGCCGAAAATGAACAACCCCAATTCCCGCTCGGCGATGTCGAGCAGGCGTTGGCTGAAGATCGTCGCCCCCGCGAGGCTCGTTTGCGGCATGAGCACGACAAACTCATCGGGGCTGTAACGGGCGACGACGTCAGTGTCGCGGGCGGTGTGTGCCAACAAACCGGCGATTGCGCCGATTTGGGCCTTGGTCACTTCTTGCGTGGCATGACTGATGCAAAAAATCGAAAGCGAAAAGCGGCGCGAGTCCTGGGCATGGTTCGACAGCAAACTGGAAAGTTGCTCTTCCATCGCCCGGCGATTGCACAGGCCGGTTTCTTGATCGGTCCGCGAGCCGGCAAACACCATCAATTGGTTCGACTGTTTGCGCAACTCGTCGTAGGCAAGCGACAAATTTGTCGCCAATTTCATGGTGGGGGTTAGCAGTGACTCCGCTTCTTGGCTGAGAATCTGCCAACCGACGGCGGAAGTTTCGTGTTGAACTCCGTGCAGCCGTGTTTTGAACTGGGCGATGTTCGCTTGATGGAGGGCCACTTCCGAGCGAATGCGGCCGGCGATCTGTTGCAGTTCGCGGGCGATCTGCGTGGCACGGGAAAGTTCGCCAAGAAATTTCGCGTCGCCGCCTTCGAGACGTTCGTGCCGAGTGCGATGGCCGAACATGTAACCGATGAGCGCGACCGCTGCGAGCGCGGCGGTATCCGCGAAGCCGACATACATGTTGTCTAGGAATGCGAATTGAGGCAAGAATTGATTGAGCATGGCAGGCCTCGACGTCTTACAGCGTGCCGCGTTGGGTAAAGTTTTTCATGCACAGAAAACCGAGTGCCGCGACGAGCCCCAAGAAGACCATCCATTCCTGTTGGAGAAGAAATTATCCTCCCACCTCCGTTTGCCACCGACAGTGCGCTGAGCAGCTATCCCACGGCGAACTAAACGAGCGCAAAAGCGCTGATTATGCCGTGGATAGCGAACGCCACCACAATACGGGGAATTCCAGCGCGATGACAAGCACCGGTGGTTGGATTACGACCTATCTTTCACTGAGCAGTCGCGCGCGCTCCACCTCATTTTACCAGGATTAGCCCATGTCGTACTTTTATGAAGCCCAAGCCTGGCTTGTTAGCGTTAAAGGTGAAACTTGGGCGTGGTTCACGACCCTGAGCCAACAGGAATGGATGGTCTTCTTGGGGCTCGTCGCGGCACTCGGTTTTCTGTGCATGAAAAACTTTACCCAACGCGGC
>JBGTMM010000446.1:0-5890 GCA_041743635.1 Bythopirellula sp. | reverse complement strand
TCGGTGGAACGCCCGCGGGCCATTACCGAGCTCGCGAAAAGCAATGAGAAATTGGCAAACAAGCAAGTGGAAATTGCCGGGAAGAATACCACGATCACCGACGAAAAAGAGCGAGTCATTCACGAACTTGGGAATCTGGCGAAAGAATTCGAGCGCAGCAAGGAGCGACTCGAAGCCGTGGAATTGAACGAGGCGAACGGTCAGCAACTCCGTCAGCAGCAAGAATTGCTTCCCGATTGTCGGGCAATCAGCCGGCGGATTGCGATGCGAGCGCAAGAGCAGGACGACGTTATTTATGAATGGTATGACTTGACCGACCGTCACTCTGCCATCAAGGATGCCGATGTTGAGCAGCGCGTGGCCAAGATTCTGGAGGATGTCCCCGCCGCGCAGCGCGTCGGTGCGGAGCAGGAAGTTCGAGAATTGCTAGACGACGAGCTCAAGATTTTCAATTCAACGATTAAGACTTATGACACCTACGTTCGCCGGCTTACCGAGTTGACGGCGGAGGAGGATAAACTTCGCAGCACGGCGGGCGACTACGCCAACCTGATCACCGAGCATGTGTTATGGATTCGTAGTACTTCGTTGCCCCGGCTGGCAGATTTAAAACCAGCCGCGGAGGCCGTGGCTTGGACGATGGACCCCGCGAATTGGCAGGCCGCTCTAACGGCGTTGTGGACGAAATCAGGGAGTTCGCCGCTGGCCATGGTGCTGTTTGGCGTGGTGCTCGTGTTTTCGCTCTACATGCACCGGCGGCTGCGGAACCGGCTTCGCGCGATTGGTGAACATGCGGCCAAGCGCACGAGCACTGATTTTTGGCCCTCCCTCGAGGCGGCCTGGATCACGTTGTTGATGTCGTTGCCGTGGCCGTTGATTTTGGGGTTCGTGGGTTGGTGGATGGATAGCCCGCTGAACGAAGTCGAGTTCGTGCGGTCGCTCTCCGTGAGTTTGCAATTCACGGCCTTGTGTTTATTGCTCTTGGAACTGGTGCGTCATTTGTGCCGTTCGGGGGGGTTGGCGGACGCGCATTTCAATTGGCCGCAATCTTGCTTGCAACAAGTGCGTCGCCACGTCCGCTGGTTGATTTGGTCATGTTTGCCGCTCGTGATATGGTTGACGGGGCTGGAAATTCAGAACGTCGAAAAGTTGTGGAGCTCGTCTTTGGGCCGGGCCTTGTTTGTGGCGGTGATGTTGCTCGCGGCGTTTGCGTTGTACCGGATGCTGCTCTCACGGCAGAGTCCGTTCCGACAGTTGTTAATGAACAACTCGGAAACCAACGCGCCACGGTTGTTTGCGATTTGGTCACCGTTGGTGACGGCGCTGCCCGTGCTGTTGGCCCTCTTGGCCATCGTGGGTTACTACTACACGGCCCAGCAGTTGTCGCTGCGGCTATTGCAAACCGTGGGCTTGGTGTTGACGCTGTTAGTTGTGGGTGGCCTGACAAGACGCTGGATTTTGGTGAATCGGCGGCGTTTGGCTCGGGAGCAAGCCAAGCAAAAGCGCTCCCAAGCTGCCGCCCTGGCAGCCGCCAATACCGCGAGCGACGAAGCTCCGGCGATTTCCGCGGCGGAATTTGTGGAAGATTCGGTCGACCTCGTGGCACTGGGAGAGCAAACCTCGAAGCTCGTGCTGACCGGGTTGGTCGCCGCAGGCTTGGTTTCCGCTTGGTTCGTGTGGGGCGAAATGTTGCCGGCACTCTCTTATTTTGGACACGGGCATATCTTTTCGAACGCCAAAAATGCCCTGACCTGGGGCCAATTGCTACGCTTCTTGTTGGTGCTCGTCGTGACCTATATCGCGGTGCGGAATCTCCCGGCGCTGATGGAGTTCGCCGTTTTGCAACGTTTGCCGCTGGACGGCGGTTCGCGCTATGCGATCACCAGCATTAGCCGCTATGTGTTGGTGGCGTTGGGCATCGGCATGGCCTATTCGTCACTTGGTTTTGACGGCACAAGCATCCAGTGGCTGGTGGCGGCGATGGGCGTGGGTTTGGGCTTTGGGCTGCAAGAAATCTTTGCCAATTTTGTGTCGGGCATCATTTTGCTATTTGAGCGCCCGATTCGCGTGGGGGACATCGTAACGCTCGGCGAGAAAACCGGCGTGGTGAGTCGCATCCGCATGCGAGCCACCACGATCATCGATGCCGACCGCAAAGAATACATCGTGCCGAACAAAGACTTGATCACGGAACGGTTGTTGAACTGGACGCTCAGCGATTCGACGAATCGCATCGAGATTAAAGTAGGGGTCGCATATGGATCAGACACGGAGTTAGCGTGCCGGTTGCTCAAGGATGCCGCCAACGATCACCCGTTGATCTTGAAAGAGCCTGACCCGATTGCGACGTTTGACGGCTTCGGGGCAAGCACGTTGGATTTCACACTGCGGTGTTTTCTGCCCAACATGGAAAAGCGCCTGCAGACGATTCACGAGCTCAACACGGCCATCAACCGCAAGTTCGCGGCGGCGAAGCTGGAGATGGCCTACCCGCAAACCGACGTGTATGTGAAAAGCTGGCCGGAGCGATGGCGCCAACCGGGTGTGCGGGCAGGGACGAATGGGCATGTGAATGGAAACGGCGCTGGTGAGCGGATGGATGCCCAGCATTCGTAGCTTTGCAGCCGGATCGCCACGCGATCCGGGGGGTGCCGCAAGCCGCATTACGTTTCTTCCCGGATCGCGTGGCGATCCGGCTGGGGTTTGACGTTTCTCGTTGGGCTGTCTGCCGTTCCTGTTTTCTTAACATGATCTCAACGGCGTCTTTGCGCGCTGTTAACATTTGCCACAAAGCTTTGTGTGCTAGCACGTTAGGAAAACCTCAAAATTCGATTGACGAACCGCTCCGACGGTGTATGATCGTCTCCCGCAAGCAACAGCATATAGTAGATTGATGGGCATCACCCACTATATGTTGTGGTTTTGGTAAAATTTTAACTCGATTTTGTCGAGTCTAGGCCTAGGAGACGCTACATCTGGTAGAGGACCAATCGCCCTTGTGTCGGAGGCCATGCGTTGTTTTGCAACGCGGCTAGATCACAAGGGTGAGCGGACTACCGGATGGACTTAAGTGGATCGGTTTGGCCAGCCGATCCTAATCGCGTACATTGTGTACGTATGTACATTATAATTGGTATGGATGCCCTTTTCTAGAGCTCCCAAACAGGAGCCAGCAATCCAAAACAGGAGGTTCGGCTGTGGCTACAATTAATCTAGGTCGATCTGATTTAGGAATGGCACGTGTCTCGAAAGTTGCTCGTATGGGTGTCAATACTCCTCATAAAGGCAAAGATCCCGAAGCGGCGAAGAGTTTTCATGGCCGCTTGAAGGTCGATGCGACGTTTTGTCCCACCGACATCGACGACGTGTTTGCGACCGTGAACTGGGAAATCCGCTCCGCCGCGATCAAGGGCGAAAATGGCGAGGTGCTGTTCGAGCAGACCAACTGCGAGGTTCCCTCGTTCTGGTCACAACTGGCGACCAACGTCATTTGCAGCAAATATTTTTATGGCGAGGTCGGCACCGACCAGCGCGAATACAGCGTGCGCCAATTGGTCCACCGCGTTGTCCGCACGATCACCGACTGGGGCCTCGAAGACGGCTACTTCGCAAGCGCTGCGGATGGCGAACGCTTTTATCGCGACCTTTCGTGGCTCTGCCTACATCAACACGGGGCGTTCAATTCGCCGGTGTGGTTCAACGTGGGCCTCCACCACCAGTACGGCGTCGCGGGTGCCAGGTGCAACTGGCGGTGGGATGCGGTCTCGCGCGACGTGGTACAGCCCGAGAATCCCTATGAGTTCCCGCAAAGCTCGGCCTGCTTCATTCAACACGTCGACGACAACATGGAAGACATCATGGAGCTTGCGCGCAGCGAGGCCATGTTGTTCAAGTTTGGCTCGGGCACGGGCACCGATCTTTCCACTCTACGCTCGCACCGGGAAAAACTCGCCGGCGGCGGCAAGCCCTCGGGCCCGCTCTCGTTCATGCGGGTGTACGACCAGGTGGCCGCGGTGGTGAAGAGCGGCGGCAAGACCCGCCGCGCGGCCAAGATGCAGTCGATCAAGGTCTGGCATCCCGACGTGATGGAATTCATCGAGTGCAAATGGAAGGAAGAAAAGAAGGCCCATGTGCTCATTGAGAAGGGGGGCTACGAAGCGAATTTTAATGGTGAAGCTTATAGCTCGATCATGTTCCAGAACGCGAATCTCTCGGTCCGCGTGACCGACGATTTCATGCAAGCCGTCGAGAAGGACCAGGATTGGACGACCCGCTGGGTGACCAATCCCCAGCAAGCCGGGCCCACCTACAAGGCCCGCGACGTGATTGGACGCATGGCCGACTGTGCGTGGCACTGCGGCGATCCGGGCGTGCAATACGACACGACGATCAACGATTGGCACACCTGCCCGAACAGCGGCCGCATCAATGCGTCGAATCCGTGCAGCGAGTACATGTTCCTCGATGACACGGCCTGCAACTTGGCGAGCATTAATCTCATGAAGTTTCGTCGGCAGGATCCCGGCGCGCCGGGATTCGATGTGAAAGGATTTCAAGCGGCTTGCCGGCTCTATTTCATCGCCCAGGAAATTCTGGTCGATCACGCCAGCTATCCCACGAAGGACATCGCCCGCAATAGCCACGCGTTCCGTCCGCTGGGGTTGGGGTATTCCAACCTTGGCAGCTTGCTGATGTCCAACGGCGTGGCCTACGACAGCGACATGGGCCGCGGCGTTTGCGGGGCGGTCACCGCGCTCTTGCACGGGGCGGCGAACCTCACCAGCGCCGAACTGGCCGAGGCGGTTGGTCCGTTTGACGAATACGAGGCAAACAGCGAGCCGATGCTCCGCGTGATGCACATGCACCGCGAGGCGGTCGACGAAATCAACCCGGCGTGCCCCGCTTATTTGGTCGAGGCGGCCCGCGACGTGTGGGACGAAGTGCTCGCGGCGGGCGAAGTCCACGGCTTCCGCAACGCCCAGGCGACCGTGCTGGCTCCCACGGGCACGATCAGCTTCATGATGGATTGCGACACGACCGGCATCGAGCCCGACATCGCGCTGGTGAAGTACAAGCAGCTTGCCGGCGGGGGTATGCTCAAGATGGTCAACCAAACCGTCCCTGCGGCGCTCAAAACCTTGGGTTACGACCAGCCGGCCGTCGAGTCGATTCTCGGCTACATCGACCGCGAGGATACAATCGAGGGGGCGGCCGATCTGGAGCCCGAGCATCTCTCCGTTTTTGATTGTGCCTTCACCGCTCGCAATGGCACGCGGTCGATTGCTTGGCAAGCGCATGTGACGATGATGGCCGCCGCGCAGCCGTTCCTTTCGGGTGCGATTTCCAAAACAGTCAACATGCCGCGCAATACCACCACCGAGGAAATTGCGCTGGCGTACATCGACGGTTGGAAGTTGGGGCTTAAGGCGCTGGCCATCTATCGCGATGGCTCGAAGGAAAGCCAACCGCTGAACACCAGCACCGAAGCCGATCAGGCCAAGGACAAACTGGCCGCGCTGGCTGGCAAACCCCATCGCAAACGGCTCCCCGACACGCGGCATTCGCTCACCCACAAGTTCAGCATCAACGGCCACGAAGGCTACATCACGGTGGGCCTCTTTGAGGATGGCCGGCCCGGCGAGTTGTTCATCACCATGGCCAAGGAAGGCTCGACGATCGGCGGCCTGATGGACGCTTTTGGCACGAGCGTGTCGATGAGCCTGCAATACGGCGTGCCGCTCGAGGATTATGTGCGCAAGTTCTCGCACATGCGGTTCGAACCGCAGGGTTACACGAAGAACCCGGAGATCCGCATCGCCAAGAGCCTCATTGACTATATTTTCCGTTGGTTGGGGATCACGTTTCTGCCGGGGTACAAGGAAGCAACGTT
>JBGTMM010000445.1:0-8575 GCA_041743635.1 Bythopirellula sp. | reverse complement strand
CGGCCGTCAATCGCGCGAGTGTGGCGAGCGCAGTGCGCGAAACTGAACGTGTTGACATTCTCTGCGCGGGAACTGATGGAGAAGTCACGGGCGAGGACATCCTCGCCGCGGGGGCGATTGTCGACAGTTTATCGTGCGATTCGGATGCGCAAGTTTGGCAATTGAACGAAAACGCCCAAACCGCTCTTCGCCAATGGCAAGAACTTCTCGCGGGAGCCACCGCTTCAGGCCGATCGGTGAGCGATAAACTGGCCAGCGTAATCCGCGACACCGCCGGCGGACGAAATCTCATCGAAATCGGCCACGGGGCGGACCTTGCCAGTTGCGCTCAGCTCGATTCGCTCACCGTCGTACCAGTGTGGAATCGCACGACGAGGCAAATCACGCTGCGGTAGACGCTTCGCGACAGGCGATTGTAGAATAGCCCTTTTCCCGTCAACTGTCTCTCGCTAAGGCGCGAAGGCGCAAAAAATCTATTAAATGGGATTCTTTGCGTCTTCGAGCCTTTGCGAGAGATATTAAATAGTACACGTTAACGGCGATAACTCATGGAAATGGAAAAGCTTGTCTCGCTCTGCAAACGGCGGGGCTTTTTGTTTCAGTCCAGCGAAATCTACGGCGGCCTCAACGGCTTTTGGGACTACGGCCCGCTGGGCGTAGAACTCAAGCGCAACATTAAGAACGCCTGGTGGCAAGACATGGTCACGGGCCATGATGAACTCGCGGTTGCCCCCGGCGCGCCCGCGACCTACGAAATGACCGGCCTCGACTGCACCATCATCATGCACCCACAGGTATGGAAATGCTCAGGGCATTTTGATTTATTTTGCGACATGATGGTCGATTGCAAAACTGATGGCTGCAAGGGACGCTTTCGCTCGGACCACCTCGCGGGGAGTAGCTGCCCCTTGAAACCGAGCAAAGCCCCCGGTGAGCATGCGGCTTGCCAACTCACCGAGCCGCGTGAGTTCAACCTCATGTTCAAGACGATCATCGGTGCGATGGGAACTGAGGAGGATGCAGCATTCCTTCGTCCCGAAACCGCGCAAGGGATCTTTGTCAATTTCAAAAACGTCACCGACAGCACCCGCGTCAAGATTCCCTTCGGCATCGCACAGGTCGGCAAGAGTTTTCGCAATGAAATCACTCCGCGGAATTTTACGTTCCGCAGCCGGGAGTTCGAACAAATGGAGATCGAATTCTTCTGCCACCCCAACGAATCGCGCAAGTGGTACGAATACTGGCGTGACCGACGCATGAAATGGTACACCGACCTGGGCCTCGCCGGCGAACGCTTGCGTCTTCGCGAGCACGACAAGGACGAACTGAGCCACTACTCCGTCGGCACGGCCGACATTGAATACGCCTTCCCTTTCCTCTCAACGGGCGAGTACGGCGAACTCGAAGGCATCGCCCATCGCGGGGATTTCGACCTCCGCAGCCACATGGAAGGCAAGCTGGTGAAGAACGCCGAGGGTTGTTTGGAAGTGGAAATGGTCGACGGCAAGCCAAAATACAAAGGGAGCGGCCGCGATCTCAGCTACCGCGATGAAGTCACGAACGAACGCTTCACGCCGCATGTGATCGAACCTTCGGCAGGTGCCGACCGCGGCGCGCTCGCGTTTTTGTGTGAAGCCTACCATGAGGATTCTGCTCCCGACGACAAGGGGGAGATGCAGACTCGCTTGGTGATGAAGTTCCATCCGCGCATCGCGCCGATCAAAGCGGCGGTCTTTCCGCTGGTGAAGAAAGACGGCATGCCCGAAGTCGCGCAAGAGATTTACCGCGCGCTCAAGAAAAAGTTTTCAGCGTTCTATGACGAAAAAGGGGCGGTCGGTCGCCGCTATCGACGTCAGGACGAAGCGGGCACGCCGTACTGCATCACGGTCGATGGCCAAACGCTTATCGACAACACGGTGACGGTGCGTGACCGCGACACGCTCGAACAATGGCGGGTGAAGGTGGACGACGTGGTCGAAGAAATTTCTGGGCGGGTGAGTTAAAGGCTGGTATAATGTGTTGGGGAGCAACTTCAATATGGAGCGTAACATGACCCAATTTACGATTGACGCCAGTACTGCGGCAAAACTCATAGATGTGAGAGAAATGATCGAACTTCGCGATGAGGCCGGCCGGGTGGTGGGACACTTTCTTCCAGGCCCGCCACGTGACGCGAATGGTCAAATCATCACACCTTTCACCGATGAAGAGGTATTGGAGACATTCCGAGAAGAACGCGGCCAAGGACGTACTTGGGGAGAGATTAAACGAGATCTGGAGGCCATGTGAAGTACAAGGTCACATGGTTGCCATGGGCGGAACGGAGGCTCACTGAACTTTGGATGGGCTCACGCTTTGCTTCCCAAATTACTGCCGCTGCCGATTGGTTTGATCTGACTCTCGCTACCAGGCCGCAAGATGTCGGTGAGTCAAGGCCCGCAGATTTGCGAATCGCTCTCAAGTCCCCACTAGGGATAACTTTCGTTATCGATGAGCGCGCGAAAGAAGTACAAGTGATCCGCGTTTGGCTTTATTGATCACCCGCCATGCGATCGGCCAGTTGATCAATCTGCCCGCGAAGATTGGCGACCAGCATGTGTGGATTGGCCACTTGGCTGAAATGGTGGTAGTAGTGTTGGCTGGCCGAGAGTTGACTCGCCGTGAGTGAGCCAGCGAGCTCGTGGATTTCTTCCAGCTGTTCGTCTACCCCACGCAATTGATGATTTATTCGGCGGCTGTTGTGCCAGAGTCGCAGGGCCATCCAGGTGAGTCCGACGATTAGCAAGCCCTCCGCGGCGATTGTTGCAGTGAGTCCCCATTGCCAGACGGTGACCCGATTAAATGCGGCGGACCAAACGAGTGCCGCCGCGCCGCCCATGAAGCCAAGAATCCCACCCGCGAGCAGCAGGCTTAAGAGCCACGACTTACCGTTATATTTCGATTCCACGTTTGCGCGGTGGGCTTGCCGGGCGATGCCGCGAAGTTGCGGTGACCCGGCGGGTAATTCAAGGGACACACGCTCCCAAAACGGTGTTGCCTCGACACTAAAATGTTCTTGATACGGCGCGCGAAGTTGCCGGCCAATGCGGCGGAGCTTTTCGCGCGATTCGGCTTGCACCACTTCATCGAGGGGCGTCTGCGCTTTTTGCACAGCGAAACTCTGATCGGCAAAGCTCTCTAGCAAAATGCCCGTGTCTGCCGGTTTTGATGTCGTGGCGAATTTCAAATCGCGTTGACAACGCGCACAGTTTCGCGGGCCGCCGGCTGCCGACGCGATGGCGGGCACTTCTTGATGACAATGACTACACCACATGCGCGCAGTTCCTTCGGCGATTGATTGGTCTCCCACCAGAGGAATCGACACCCGCGCGCGGGAATCTGTAGCGATTTTGGAAACTCTGCGAGCTAGCGGCAAAGCTGCTAGCATCAATCGGCGGCAACCGCCGGTGGATTGATTTCCGCACCGGGCACCACCCAATTCCCCAAGAGCCAATCGACGATCAATCGCAGTGACTGGTCATCGAGTTGGTTCAACTGGGGATTGTCGTGCGGCGCGAACGCCGGCATCCGGTCATTGTTCTCGCCGTAGAACCGTGCAACAGCCGGATTGCGGATAAACGCCGTGAGCCACTCCCGCGACATATAACCGGTCAGGTCCGGCGCGCCCCCTTCGTTGTCGACTTCATGAAACTTGTGGCAGTCGACGCAGCCGATTTCTTCTTTGATCAATCGCACACCTTCGGCAATGATTTCTCGCTCAGTGGTACGGTAGGCCCCTTGCTCGGGATGATCGCTTTCTGCCGCGAGGGCCGCGACCACTTCATTCACTTGCTCGGGGTCGAGATCGGGGACGTTGGTTTGCACCCAGTCGACCATCGTTCCGTCGGCAAACGGTGAACCTTCGTAGCCAAAGTGCTGGGCATCACCCACTTGTTTCGGATCGAGCAGCGCGGCAACCCATGCGCGGGTGCCCACGCCAAATAAATTCGGTGCCGTCGGTTTTTCTGGACCGATACTGTGCGACGCATGTTGAGGATTTTTTTTGTCAATGTGCGAATGGCAACTCGCACAGTGCTGGGCGAAGAGTTTAGGACCTTGCAGAAAAGGATCCGCAGCCATGAGCGAGAGAGCACCTGAGGGGGGGATTCGCTCCGGTGAGCGAGCCAATGCGATCACGCGCTCCGCCTCGTGCTCGGCTGCTGTTTTCGCTTGGATAAACGCCAGCGAAGCATCGTATTTCTCCGTGTTCGCCTCGGTCCGCTCATGCCATTTCGCATAATAGTCGTCGTAAATGGCTTGGGCGGTAAGCAGTGCAAAACCGCCCAGCACGACCACGAGCAACCCGACATTAAACTTTTGACCCGCCCTGCTACGACCAATCCACGGCATCAAAAACAACAACGCGACCACCACGCCCGGGATGATAAACGCTCCCCAGACCTCAAGCTCCCCCGGAAACCATTTAAGAAACTGAAACAGAAATAAAAAGTACCATTCAGGGCGAGCTGCGTTGAACGGATTTGATGGATCGGCTGGGGCCGTGAGTTCCGCGCCGCTACCGTAAATCGCCAGCACGAGCACGGCGACCAGTACCCCCAGCGCCGCCACGCTATCTTTCAGCACTTGATCAGGCCAGAAGAGCGCGTCTGGTCCGCGCTTCGGTTCTTTCGCATGGAGGCCGTGCCGACGAAATAACAACAAGTGCGGCACCAACAGGGCGACGAGCAACCCCGGCAACACTCCCGCGTGGAGTGCCAAAAACCGTGTGAGCGTGAGATGACCATAATCACTGCCACCGATGGCGAGTTTCCGAATCTCAGGCCCGGCGAGGGGCGCCTGGCTGGCGAGATTCGTGCCAACGCTCGTGGCCCAATACCCCTTTTGATCCCACGGCAACAGATAACCCGTGAGCGACAGCGCAAATACGATCAACATCAACACCAGACCGATGACGAAATTCAATTCTCGCGGCGCACGGTACGCACCGTCCCAGACCACCTGGGCGAAGTGAATCCCCAACAGCAAGACCATCGCATGAGCCATGTAGTGATGAATCCCGCGTAGCAGCCACCCGCCCGACATTTCATACTGAATGTAAAAGACGCTTTCCCAGGCGGTTTGCGTGCTGGGACTGTAAGCCATCCACAGAAATACGCCGGTGATCATTTGCGTGGCAAACGCCACCACGAGTGTGCTCCCCCACACATATCGCCACCTTGCCCCGCCGGGAACTCGTTCGTAAAGCGCCTCGTGAACAAGCGACCGCACCCCGGAGCGGTCCTCCAGCCAATCGACAAATTTGCCAAGCGCGGAGCTCATGCCGTCGGGATCGCCTCTTTGTGGCCGGTTTGAAAGTCAATGAATTCGATCCACACTTCGCTCACCTTGGTGCCGTCATTGGCGGCGACTTCGACCAGCTCCACCGGCAAGCGGTCCATGTCGCGTGGCGAAACTTCGGCGTCGCCATGGGCGCGCACTCCATCCAGCTTGAACGCACTCGTGTGACATGGGCAGCGAAACAGGTCATCGCCCGGCGTGAAACCAATGAAGCAGCCCGCGTGGGGGCACTTGGCCGTGAAGGCGGTCGGTTTGTCCTCGCCGGGATTGCGAACCAAATAGACCGAGCCAATCCGTTGCTCGGGATAGCGATTCCAAGCGTCGATGCGATCGGTGATCACGGGAAATGCCCTGGGGACGCCGTCAGCGGGGACTTGGTCCAACAGGGCGACGCGAACTTTCGAGCTTGAGCTCTTTTTGGACAGCGGCGAGAGAAACGTCACGATGCCCGCCACCAGCGGCGTGAGCAGCGCAATCGTGCCGGCGACAATGGCCACCAAGGCAGCGACAAAAGTGCGTCGATTGTTGGGCAAGTCAGTTTTCATATTCAATTTAATAAGTGACGCTCGCTAAGCCGCAAGCGGCCGCTTGCGGCTTAGCGAGATCATTTCAATTCACTCAGTAAAACGTCCACCACCGCGTTACGCGCGGCATCCAATGTTCCTTCAAACGCGATTCCCGCCGCAGCGCGATGCCCCCCACCGCCAAAGCGTTCGGCAATTGTCCGCACGTCAAAATCGCCGCGGCTGCGCAAACTTACCTTGGTGATCTTTTTCAGTTCGACGAACAACACCGCCACCATACTCCCCGCCACGGTCAAGAGCGAATTGATCACGTCCTCGGTATCAGCCGGTTCTGCGCTGGTCTCGGCAAAATCTTGTTTGGTGACATGCGTGACCATCAGCCGACCGTCCGCGAGAGATTCGATGTTACTGAGCATGCGTGCCCGCAGCATCAACCGGGCCAGGGTGTGCTGTTCGTATAATGCGGCGAACACGGCCGGTGGATTCGCTCCCGCGGCCACCAATTTGGCGAGCGAGAGGAAGGTTCCCTCAGCGACCGAGGAAAAACGAAACCAACCCGTGTCGGTGGCAATTGCGGTAAATAGGATTTGCGCCAGCGTCGGCGTCAGCGAAACATCGAGTGCGGCGGACAAATCCAAAATCAATCGCCCCGTGGCCTCAGCGGTTGGATCTTTGAACACAAACGCCTGCATGTCGTCTTGACTCACATGATGATCAACAACAACCCTCACGCCGGTGAATTGCTTGACGACCTCGGCCATCGGCCCCAGTTGCACCCACGCGCTGGTGTCGAGCACCATCAGCACTTCAAAGTCTTTGAGATCCGCCGCGGTGACTCCTTGGCCCAGTGTCTGGACACGATTTTCGGGGTCAAAAAAGCGGAGATGGTTGGGGACTTCATCACCGTTGACGATCCGCACTTTCTTGCCGAACGATTCCAAGATTTCCGCCATCGCCAGTTCGCTGCCAATTGCGTCGCAATCCGCGCGGCAATGCGACGTGAGCAGAAACGATTTATGATCCGCGATAATCCGCTTCAGTGGTTGCCAATCAATTGTCATGAAAGCTCCACGGCAATGCCTTGCGCGGCGATTTCGCGCGTGCGCTTGATATCCTGCTGCAACTGAGCCGCCAGGGCGGCTGGCCCGGCGAAGGTGGTGACATCGCGGAGTCGTGCCAAAAATTCCACTTCCAAGGGTTGGCCGTACAAGCTGTCGTGATAATCAAGCAAATGAATCTCCACTTTGAGTGCCGTCTCGCCAAACGTTGGATTCGGTCCCAGATTGATCGCCGCCGGGTAGAGAATCGACTGCACGATGGCGCGCCCGGCATACACGCCGGGCTTGGGAAGTAGCGTGTCGATTCCTTCCAGGTTGGCGGTGGGAAAGCCAATGGAACTCCCCCGCCCTGCCCCGTGCGTCACCATACCGCGAATTCGATACGGTGCCGAGAGCAACTGCCCGGCCGTGGCCACGTCACCCGCGGCGACAAGAGCGCGAATCCGCGAGCTGGAAACCAATTCTCCGCCAATGGAAACGGGCGGCACCACGTCGAGCGTCAGCCCAGCTTCCCGCGTGAGTTGCTCGAGCAGCTTAATGTTTCCCTCACGATTATGCCCAAAATAAAAATTGGGGCCTTCGACCATGGCCTGAGCGTCGAGCGCACCGACCACGATCTTGTCGAAAAATTCCTGGGCCGACAGTCGCAGCAACACTTCATCAGTGTGGTAGGCCACGACCATGTACACGCCGTGGGCAGCCAAGAGCTCGGTCTTGCGTTCCGTCCAGGTAAGCGGCGGGGGAGATTGCTGAGGACGCAGGATCCGCACGGGATGGGGATCGAACGTGAACACGATGGCCGGGCCGCCCACTTCGCGGGAGCGTTCCAACAGCCGGCGCACGATTTCCAAATGGCCGCGATGCACGCCGTCGAAATTGCCGATGGCCACCGCTCCCCGGCGGGCGGAATTGGGCAACTGGCTAAGATCGCGTATGATAGGCACGACGTTTCTCGTATATATGGTTCATGACCTGAATCGATTATTCTGCCCCGCTCTGCTTCGGTCAACGAGCGTGGAGAGCCGGGTCGTCCTCGACCCCGATTGTCTCACGGGCTCGTCACGAGCCGGCTCGCAGTAACCCAAGAATTCTCGATTAACTACTCAACTTGGCACGGAATCCATGTTATCCTAGAGCAAAAGACCAAGGAATCTGTTAGGTCTTGTGCGATAGGCTCTTCACGGATGCACCAGCGATGCCTGAACAACAAAATTATCTATCCCCCGATCTGGTTCCCCGCCTGGCTGCCATCGATGTCGGGAGCAACAGCATTCGTTTGGTCGTGGCCGAGGCTCAGGCCGACGGCCGTTATCGCGTTCTCGATGATGAACGCGAATCGACGCGCCTGGGTCGGTCGCTCGCTTCGACCGGCAAGCTCGACGAAACATCGATTGCCGATTCGCTCGCAGCGCTCAGGCGTTTCATGTCGATTGCCAACGGCCTCGGCATCGAGAACTTACGCGCAATCGGCACCTGTGCGGTCCGTGAAGCGACCAACGGCCCTGATTTTTGCCGTCTAGTCAAGGACCAGTTGGGGATCGAGCTGGAAGTCATCACCTCGCAAAAGGAAGCCCATCTGGCGTTTCATAGCGTGAAGCGTCGTTTCGATCTGGCCGGCAAGAACACGCTGCTGGTCGACATCGGAGGGGGCAGCAC
>JBGTMM010000444.1:0-2602 GCA_041743635.1 Bythopirellula sp. | reverse complement strand
ATCCAAGGGCAAAGCCAACCCACAGCAGATCAATGCGATCCTCAAACAGAAGCTAGAAACTCCCTGAACCGCCGGTGGTTGTTACGTTGGTTCTGCGAAGCTTATTGACAGGTCCAGAAACGTGGGGCGGATGCCCGCCAGGGCGATCCGCCGCATGCGTTCACCTCTGAGCTCCTACCCCTGCCATCAGCCATACGGCGGAACGCCAAAAAGCGGCTTCCGCCCTACGTTTCCGTCTTACGCGCGTTCAGGTTCTCCCGACTGCCGATGACCATGCCTTACCAGTCATTCCACAGCGCAATAAGGCCATTCAAGAAAATGTCGCAGTTCTTCGTGTTCCAAGTTACGTCGGCGTTGCCATCGAGCAGCGGGTACTGCCCATTCGCGCACATAAGCGCGGATCGGTCGGCCTGATAAAGCCAGTTAATTGCGCCCACCATTGAATCTACATAAGAAGTTCCAAATTTGTCGTTGGGCACGTTGTATAGGAATCCCTCGATGTAGTACGAAGGTGCGACGCCGGCCTCAATGACTCCTTGCTCGATCAGTTTTTGGCGCGTGTTTTTGAATATTCGGATGATGTGTTTGAACCACTCGTTAGAGGCCTGATTCTTCGCGACGAGGTTTTCACTGTGTTGTTTCGGATAGTTCACAACCCGCGTTCCGTCCAACTTGTGGAAGCTGATGCCGGCGACCTGTGCCTCGTCACCAACAGCCGTGAATCGGCTGTACGTTTTGTGATTTGTCGCAATCAGAACATCGGCTTTGCGGCGTGCGTTACGTGGCTTTACTAATACCGCCTTCGTGCCCGGCTCCACGTCGTTGCCGAAGCGGTCGAAAAGCGCTCTCAGCACGTCTTCGCGGAAATCTCTATGCGTATAGAGTGCATCGTTGTGAGTGGCTTTGAACGCATCCTTTTCAGCCTGCGGCAACAAAGTGATGTCGTAGGTGAAGATGGAATCGAGGCGGATCACAACATCGACATCACTCTCACTGTAGATATTGGTGTCGTTGCCATAGGATCCCTGGAGGAAAACTTTGTAGGACTTGCCGTGATAGCCAGCCTCCTCGCTGTCGAGCGCCAGCTTGACCGTCGCGTACGTTTCCTTTGAGGTTGTCTGAGCGCCCACGTAGCCAGTTGCGCCTCCGGAATTGCCATGTCGCGCCCTCAAGCCAAAAGTGCTCTGAGATTGTTCTCATGCTTGCCGAACGACTCGCCGCCGCGTTGGTACAGGATGTTTAGCTTATTGATGCTGTGCTCCATTAAGTCCGCGGCCATGTCAGGCGTGCTGTACGTGTCGTTGACTCGCACCATCGGAACATCCGCAAACAATAGAGAGGCCAACTGCTCCATTGAATGCGTATTAATACCAAGCGTCTTGTGCAAGAGGCGAACAAGAAAAAACTTTGAGATTGCCCACTTGTGCCAGTACTTCGGAGGCTCAGGGTAGTTGCCCACGCCGATGCTGACGACATGCATATGGCGAGGCTCCACCTTGAGCGCCTTCACGGCGTCCGCCATCGCGTATAGAGTCGGGTTGTTTGCGCAGTACCCGCCGTCGAGTAGTTCGACTTGGCTACCGTCTGCAATCGTGACCAGCTTGCGATTGAAGATTGGATATGCAGAGCATGAGGCCACCACCGCTTCGGCGACCGTGCAGCCAAATCCGGGGATGAACGTCGAGTGCATGCCATGTGCTTGTTGGATGCCGGACTTGAATATCATTGGCTTCTCTTCAAGCCAGCGTGCGGCCACGATACCCACTCCGGTTTTCATCGCGTCGAACTTCAGATCTCCGTACACGTTGGCCGCCAGCTTTTCCAGCGCCGCGCTGCGCGCATTCGCTCCGCTCAGAGCCATTAGGTGCGGAACGTGCTCCTTGTACAACGCGCGAATATCAGCAACGGACTTGCCGAGAGCGAGCAATGAGGCAATGATTGCGCCGGTGCTGGTCCCGAAAATCAAGTCGAAGTGTTCGCACAATGGCCTTCTACCTAGAAGTGCTTCTAGCTGGTTCAAGACACCCAGCGTGTAGAAGCCCTTCGCCCCACCGCCGTCGAGGCTCAGGATGCGGCACGTCGTCGGTACATCTTCGGTTTTGACCATGGCCGAATGTAACGATTTTCTCCGTCAAAAACGAGCTATCACCCACAATGCGCGCGCCCCTCGGCATATCGTAGTTCTGGGCCCCGGCAGCTGCCAGTCCCGACCGGCCGGACGTGGCCGATAGCCGAAATTCAAACTGAGACACTACCAGTGGTCGCTTGTTCTTACGTTGGTTCCCCGAAGCTTATTGGCAGACCCACGCGCAGTTCCAGCACCGTGTCGGCGCGCCCCTGGTTGACGGCGATCTCGGCGAGCCCGTTCGAGTTTTCGTACCACATGGGACGCCCGATGGGAACGTCACTGAACGTTCTGGCCCTCGGCACGCTTCGTCCCGCAATTGTGATGGCGGCTTGCGGCGATACGACCGAGGCGCGCACACCGGTCATCGCGTTCCCGAAGTGGTCGAGGTAGACGATCTCATGGAGATCATCCGGCCACGTCGCATAATCGCTTAGCTCCAGAGGCTCGCATTGGGGGAATTGCCCGCGGGCGAGG
>JBGTMM010000443.1:0-7016 GCA_041743635.1 Bythopirellula sp. | reverse complement strand
GATTGTTCGAGCAAGGAAGTCAACAAGTGTGAGTTGTACCTCGTGGAAGGCGATTCGGCCGGTGGCAGCGCCGAGGGAGGCCGCATCCGCGAGTATCAAGCGATCTTGCCGCTGCGGGGTAAAATTATCAACGCCTACAAGAGCCGCGAGGACAAGGTGCTAGCCAACGAGGAAGTCCGCAGCATGATTTCCGCCGTGGGCATCGGCATCGGCGAGGATCAGGACCTCAGCAAACGCCGCTACGGCCGGATTGTGATCATGACCGATGCCGACGTCGACGGTTCGCATATCCGCACCCTGCTCTTGACGTTTTTCTATCGACAGATGTACGAGTTAGTCGCCCATGGGCACGTGTACGTCGCCCAACCGCCGCTGTTCCGCGTGCGACAGGGCAAGAACACTACTTATGTCCAGACCGAAGAGGAAATGAAAACGCAGCTTTTGGAACTCGGTCTGGGGGATTGCGTGTTCGATCCGGGCAACGGCGAGCTTGTTGATGGCGAGCGGATGGAAAAGCTCTGCCGCACGCTCGCGGCAATGGAAGAGTCGATTGTTGCGCTGGAGCGTCGGGGCATTAGCCTCAAGATTCATGCCGAACGACAAGACCCGGCAACGCTGGAACTGCCGATTTTTCATGCGTTTCTCGGGCAGGAAGAGCATTGGTTCACCAGCCGCGCGGCCCTCGATGCGTTTGTCGCCGAGCAGGAGAAAAAGACCGGCCATGAAGTGCGGCTCGATACGGGTGGGATCACTGAAGACGAAAATGCGCAAGCCAATGGGCAGGTCGGTCCGAAGCTGCGGATCGTGGAATTGCACGAGGTCCGCACGATCAACACGCTGCTCAAGGACCTCTCGAAGCTCGGCTTTGAGATTGAAGCGCTGATTCCTACGGACCGCACGGGCATGGAGGGTTCCCGTTACGCGCTCCGCCGCGGGGAGAGCGAACCAGGCCTCGACGACTTGCGCGGCCTGCCGGCGGCGATTCGTGCCGCGGGGGAAAAGGGTTTGCAGATCACCCGCTTCAAGGGCCTGGGGGAAATGAACGCCGAGGAATTGCGCGAGACAACGCTCGACCCCGTGAACCGCACGCTGTTGCAAATCCGCATGGAAGACGCGGGCAGCGCCGACGAGCTCTTCCGCGTGCTGATGGGAGATAACGTGGAGCCTCGGCGAGAGTTTATCCAGAAGCACGCACTGGATGTGAAGAATTTGGATGTTTGATGTGTAGCTGAACTGGGGTGAACCATGAAGCATGAGTTGGTCACGCAACTTCATAATCAGTTTGAGCAATTGGTTCGCACAGACGTTGATAGTGGTGTCGAGTTTTGGTTTGCACGCGACCTTCAAGACGTCCTTGGATACAGTCGTTGGGAAAACTTTGCCAGGGTCATTTCAAAAGCTGTAACATCATGTGACACAGCAGGTTATGACTCATCCGACCATTTTCTTGAAGTCACGAAAAAGGTTCCCGTTGGATCTGGGGCAGAGCGTGAAATCGATGATTACGCTCTTAGCCGTTATGCATGTTATCTGATCGCCCAAAATGGCGATCCTTCCAAGGATCCGATTGCATTTGCACAGACCTATTTTGCTGTGCAGACTCGTAAACAGGAAATCATTGAACAGAGATTGGAGGACCGAGAGCGTCTGGAAGCGCGCAAGAAACTCACAACTTCTGAAAAGCAGCTTTCCGGAGTGATCTTCGAACGACTTGGCGACAATCAGAGTTTTGCTCGCATTCGTAGCAAAGGCGACACGGCTTTGTTTGGCGGCAAGACGACCCAAGACATGAAAGATCGGCTCAAGGTTCCCAAGAGCCGTCCGTTGGCTGATTATCTGCCGACGATCACCATCAAAGCCAAGGATTTTGCCAACGAGATTACGAACTTCAACATTAAGCGCGACAATCTTGCTTCGGAACGAGCTATCACCGAAGAGCACGTCAAAAACAATCGTGACGTGCGCGGCATCTTAACCGATCGCAACATCAAGCCCGAATTATTGCCACCTGCGGAGGATATCAAGAAGCTGGAGCGACGCGTCGCATCCGAAGCCAAAAAACTTCCGAAGGGAATCAAGAAGTTACCGCCGGGCGTTGCTGAAGGCACTGATGAACAATAACGTTCTCAGTTGTGAAAACGAAAGACTCACCTATGACTTATTGGCTTGACCTCTTCACAGGTACAACTTGGGATGAGTTTCGCCGTGCAGGTGCAAATCTCACCGGATTTCGTGAGAGACAACGAAAACGCTCGGAAAACGTCAAGCCAGGGGACATCCTTCTCTGCTATTTGACAGGAGTTATGCGTTGGGTCGGTGCTTTGGAGGTAGTAGGACCCAGTAACGATCAACGTGAGATTTGGACGGATGACTTTCCAGTGCGATTCGATGTTCAGCCACTTATCATTTTAGATCCTGAATTCGGCGTTCCTATGGAGTCGCTCCAAGGTAAAGTTACATTTTTTGCTGATGAATCCGATCGTGGAAAATTCAAAGGATTGGTACGCGGCAGTCCGAACCGATTCCGAAGCGACGAAGACGGACTCTGTTTGATGGCACTTTTGAAGGCGGCTCACGAAGAACCTACCGCAAGACCTGTTGATGCGAAGAAACTAGCTCGCAAACCATTTTTTCGCGTGGAACAAAAGAAAGGCAAGCACACGATATCCACCGTGGTCAGTGTCCCCGAGCCTGATGATGCCGAAGAGTTGATCGCAGCAAGCGAGGAGAACGCTTCCACGGATGCAGTGTCTCTTCACACCCAGATTCAGCATCAATTGCTCACGCTGGGATCCGACATGGGCTTTGATGTGTGGGTAGCGCGAAATGATCGTTCTCGCTTGTGTGAAGGGCAGCAGTTGGGACAACTACCCCGAATTATTTCAGAACTCCCAACTCAGTTCAATGAAGCAACTAACCGCACGATCGAGCTTATTGATGTGCTTTGGCTCAAGGGGAACTCAATCGTCGCTGCGTTTGAGGTGGAGTGTACCACTGCTGTTTATTCCGGGTTGCTTCGTATGAGTGATCTACTGGCATTGCAGCCCAATCTTGAAATCAAGCTCTATCTCGTCGCTCCCAATCAGCGTCGCGACAAAGTCGAGAAAGAGATACTGCGACCAACTTTCCAGTTTCGTGAAAAGCCGCTCCACCAAGTTTGCGGATTCTTGTCGTTTTCCAACTTTGTTGAGAAAGTTGAAGGCGCGAGAAAATTGGGCCTTATCACCGCATTGAAGCCGGATTTTCTGGAACAAACAGCGGAATACTTTGAGGTGGAGAATGGACAGTAAAATGAGCGTTGCGAAGTGTCACCGAGTTGTGCGTCACCCGCTCGAAGCGACGAATTTGGATGTTTGAGGCTTAGCTGATAGTATAATGGTGATATACGCGATTCTCCTGCGAGAGTAATTATGGATACTATTCATGCCATTTTTGAAAACGGTGTTTTTCGACCCGTCGCTCCGGTGCAATTGCCAGAGCATTGCGAAGTCGAGTTTGAGCCCCGGTTGGTCAACGGAGAGGCCAAACAAAATCTGCAAGCCATTTTTGCGATTCTCGACGAACGCTATGACACGGGCGAATCTGATCTCGCAGCTCGACATAATGAGCATCAGCCGTGACCAGCATTTTCCTAGACACAGTCGGGCTGATTGCCATTTGGAACAATTCGGATCAATGGCATGACGTGGCCTTGGCAGCATACGAATCTTTGAAGCAAAAAGAGATTCATCTTTTCACAACATCTTTTGTGCTCCTTGAATGCGGAAATGCGGCTGCGAGAAAGCCCTATCGCAAATCGGTTCTGCGATTGCGAGAACAACTCGCAGAGAATCGCGGACTAATTATTCCAACGGATGCCGATTGTGAAGATGCCTGGCAAGAATACGATCATGCTCAGCCACATGATGCTGGTATCGTCGATTGTGTGTCGTTTATTGTGATGCGGCGTTTGGGAATCTCCGAAGCCTTCACCAACGATCAGCATTTCCAAGATGCGGGTATCAAAATTTTGTTTTGATGTGAACCGACTTCTTGCGATCTGCTTCTCTTTCTCGCTACTATTTCCCCCATGCCCCGCAAGAATGAGAAAAAATCCGTGGCCGCGATTGTGCCGCCGGTCGACAAAAACGTCGACGAAGCCGGCCGCATGTTGGTCAACAAGCTGAGCGTCAAGGACGCGCGGCATCTCTTGCGAACCGAAGGGGACCTCGATTCCAGCCAGGCTGCCATCGAACTCATCAAGATTGTTGTCGTTGCGGGATTATGCGCTTACGCGATTAGGGCCGGCCATGCCACCGCTTGGCATCTCGTGCTCCCCATGGTCGGCGAGTATCTGGCGCTGCTGGTGGGCATTGTTGTGGCGTTTGTCGTCGTGCGTCATCGCGGCATGTGGAAAGAAGCCCGTAACTCGGCGATCCTTTTGACTGGAATTGCTGTCGCGCTGACAATCGCGGTGACTACTCGCGCGCACCAGCATGAAGTTTTTTGGCAAACCCAACTGGAGGGGGACGCCAAAAAAACTTGGGATTGGATCGCCGGCTACCACATGCAATGGCCGATGCTGGCGGCGGCGGCGAGCGTGTTTCTGGACCTGCCAATCCGGGTGAAGAACCTGTTGAGGCATGGCCCACCGTTCGTGGCGGTCCGATTGGGTTGCGGCTTGCGCGCGGCGATTGTGTTCATGGGAATTTTTATTTTTCCGCTGATTGTCACAGGATCGGCGATCCGCAATGCGTGGCTCTTATGGGGTGCGATTCTGTTGGCCGAAAGCCTGGCCCTCTGGTTGCACTGGGATGTGCAGCGGCGGCTGAGGAAACTCGATGGGCCGGATGGCGGTGAAGCGGTGAAGAATTAGAGGAATCGCTAAAGGGCGCTCCTCGCGCGGCGTTCTTGGCGAACCTCGCGCCCCTTTCGCAGGGCCTCTTTTCGGGCTAAAATCGAGCGATTTTACCCAGGTTTTTAGGGATTGCCGTGCGACTCATTGTGTCACGGTTAGCGCCTTCATTGAACCACACACCACTAGCCACTCACCACTTCCTCGCCATGCCGCGACGCGACGATCTTCACCGCATTCTTATTATTGGCTCGGGGCCGATTGTCATTGGGCAGGCGTGCGAGTTCGACTATTCCGGGACGCAGGCGTGCAAAGCGCTCCGCGAGGAAGGCTACGAAGTCATTCTTGTCAACAGCAACCCCGCGACGATTATGACCGACCCCGCGACGGCGGACCGCACGTACATCGAGCCCTTGACTTGGGAAATCGTCGCCAAGGTAATTGAAGCCGAGCGGCCCGACGCGTTGCTCCCCACGCTTGGTGGTCAAACTGCACTTAACCTCGCGATGGCTCTTGAGAAGCATGGCGTCTTGGAAAAATATGGCGTCGAAATGATTGGCGCGAATGCCGATGTGATTGACAAGGCTGAGAGCCGTGAGCGGTTCAAGCAAGCGATGCACAAGATCGGGCTGGAGGTTTGCCGTGGCAAAACGGTGCACAATCTCGACGAAGCTCGTGAGTTGATTCTTGATATCGGTCTACCCGCGGTAGTGCGGCCCAGCTTCACGATGGGGGGCAGCGGCTCGGCCATCGCCTACAACCGGCAGGAGTATGATGAACTGGTTCGCCGGGGTCTCGATTCCTCGCCGACCAAGGAAGTGTTGATCGAGGAATCGATTATCGGGTGGAAAGAATATGAGATGGAGTTGATGCGCGACGTTGACGACAACGTCGTCATCATTTGTTCCATCGAAAATTTCGATCCCATGGGGGTCCACACGGGGGATTCGATCACCGTGGCTCCCGCGCAGACTCTTTCCGACAAGGAATACCAGCGGATGCGCGACGCCAGCCTCGCCGTGATTCGCGAGATCGGCGTCGAAACGGGCGGCTCGAACATTCAATTTGCGATCCATCCCAATACGGGCCGCATGATTGTCATCGAGATGAACCCCCGGGTGAGCCGTTCAAGCGCACTGGCGTCGAAGGCCACGGGTTTTCCGATTGCCAAAATCGCGGCGAAGTTGGCCGTCGGTTATCGGTTGCACGAACTGCCCAACGACATCACCCGCAAGACGACCGCTTGCTTCGAGCCGACCATTGATTACGTGGTGACGAAGGTACCGCGGTTCGCCTTTGAAAAATTCCCCGAGGCCGACGACACGCTTACCACGCAAATGAAAAGCGTCGGCGAGACGATGGCCATCGGCAGCACGTTTAAGGAGTCGTTTCAAAAAGCGCTGCGGGGACTGGAGGTCGGCAGTTTCGGCTTCGGTTGCGATGGCAGCGACCTGTGGGGGACCGACCTACAACCGAACGACGAAGAGATCAAGGAAAAACTTTCACGGCCCGGTCCGCAGCGGGTGTGGTATTTGCGCTACGCCATCAAGAGCGGCATGACGACGGAGCGGATTTATGAGCTCACTGGGATCGATCCGTGGTTCTTGGATAACCTCGCCGAGATCGTCGAGACCGAGGAACGAATTCGCGCTGTTGGCAGCTGGGACAATCTTACGTCCGAGCTTTTGCGCACCGCCAAGCGGCAAGGTTTTTCCGATCGACAACTCGCGATCATGCTTCAAACCACGCAGATCGAAGTGCGTGAACGCCGCAAATCGCTGGGCATTGTCGCTACGTTCAAGTCGGTCGACGCCTGCGCAGCGGAGTTTGAAGCCTACACTCCGTATTTTTACTCGACGTACGAAGATGAAGATGAGATTCCGAGTAAAGAGGCGCGAGGCGCTAGGCGCCAGGCGCTAGTTTCAAATTCAGAACATTCTTCTCTAGCGCCTAGCGCCTCGCAACTCACGCCTTTCCGCACCATTATGATTCTCGGTGGCGGGCCGAACCGTATTGGGCAGGGGATTGAGTTCGATTACTGTTGCTGCCACGCAAGCTTCGCTATGCGCGAATTGGGGATCGAGTCGGTGATGGTCAACTCGAACCCCGAGACGGTGAGCACCGATTACGACACGAGCGATTTACTGTTTTTTGAGCCGCTCACGGTGGAAGACGTTCTCAA
>JBGTMM010000442.1:0-2382 GCA_041743635.1 Bythopirellula sp. | reverse complement strand
CGGCCCTGCTCGCCAGCTTGGGTCAACGCATTAATTTCCGCATGCGGAGCGCCGAATTGCTCGTGCCAACCTTCGCCAACGACACAGCCATCACGAACTATTACGCAACCCACGAGTGGATTCGGCTCAACGTAACCGCGCACGCGCTCGGCCAAATCGAGCGCGCGTGACATGAACTGTTGATCGTGAGGTTCTGCCATACGCACAAATATAAGAGGTTAACCACGAAACAAACGAATCACACGAATAAGATGAAATGCGGATTGCGGATTGCGGATTGCGGAATTTTTTAATGAGATCTTAGAGGACGATTCTGACCAAGATTGCGGATGTAAGCCATTGACTGCGATATATCTTATTCGTGAGATTCGTTTGATTCGTGGTTAGTTCTTTTTCAGAATGAGAATAAATGCCAAGCAATTACGGCGTCCAAATCGCAGACTTACCCTCGGTGGCCGCTTCCGCAGTTTCACCGCCAGGGGTCCACAAGCCACTGCGGCTGGCAGTCGCGTGTGGCCCTTCGGCGCGACTAACTGGCATCGCTAGTGGCGTGGGGACCGCCTGCCCCCCGCGGGGGGCAATCAGTCCCGCGGCGTATAGCAAGCGATAGGTCGCCTCGGCCACGCCGGGTTCGTTGATGTGGTTGATGCGAATTTCATCGAGCAGCTCTTGAGCCAGAGGTGAGTCGCCGCGCTGAATCGCGACCTCCAAACCCATCAGCACCCATTCGGCCACCGAGCGATTTTTGCCTTGCGACCACTCCCGAGCCCGCGCGATCCAATCCTGAGCTTTGGCGAGGTCAGGTTCCACGCGGACAAGCTGGCCAAACGCCGCGGTGAGGTCGATTTCTTTATCATGAGTAGGACGCGAAACCAACTCAGCGGCCACGACGAGCGTCACCAAGTTTGCCCCCAGCATCGAGGCACGTGCGAGAAGTTTTTCCAACTCGGCATCGGTCAATTTTCCCAAATCAAGATGCGGCACGCGCACGATGGAAATTTGAGCGGCATCCACGCTTGCGGGATCAATCGTTGCCGCCGGTGGCAATTGCAGTTGCTCGCGCACCCGGTCGAATAATTCGAGTTCGGTCGGCTCGACGGCCGCTTGTTCGATGATGAGCACACTGGCGAGCAGCGCAATGCGCAGGTCAGCATTACCGACGGCGTCTCGCGGACTTTTGCCGCGAAGTGCCGCGCGCGGACTGGCGATCCAACGGTTGAGAATTGCGCTGCGACGTTCTTCGGCCACGAGTCGCCGACGTTGTTCGAGCGGCGTTCCTGGCGGCAAACGCCACCGCCAACTCAGCGAATCTTCGCTCAGCGATTTCTCCGCCACGACTTCCTCTTCGACCAACTCGCCCAGTGTTTGCCCCGCGACTTCGCCCAACAACGCTTTGACTTTCTCAAATTCATCGCTGCGGTCGGCGGTGAGCTCAAGCTGAGCTCCGCGGTCGGTGCGTTTGCCATACAGGCTCAGGAAGCCCACCACATGAGGAATTTCGTCGCGCTTGAGATCAGGATTCGCCGGCGGAGTGGTTTTATCGAGCAAAATGTGCGTGCTCCGCGGCCGCACGGCATCTTCTTCAAGCTTAGTGGGATCGAGCGGATATTCTTCAATCCGCTTGTCGGCGGCAAATTTTTCAGCGAGTGCGTCCTCGTCGTTGACGGCGTAAGTAAGCCGAACCGTTTCCAACAGCGGATCAACCAAATTGGGATTAACAAGTTGGGCGAGCGCCTCGGCTTCCACGGCCTGATACTCCGGCACATCGAGTCGAGCGAACTCGTGTAGTCCCTCGGCAAAGCTTTGCACATTGCCCAGCCAACCCCGGACCAGAGCCCAGTTGTAAACAATGGCCGGCTCAGGGCCGACCTTATTACGCAAAGACGCGAAGATACCTTCCGCTGCGCGCCATTGGCCGCGTCCCGAGGCCTTGAGCGCGGGATCGAATTCCACCTTCCAAGGGGCATCGGCCGGCGCGTCGTGCAGCAGCAAATATTCGCGCATCAAGAGCGGCAAACCGGCTTGCAAATTCATGCGGAGCAATAATTCCAACGCGAGATTGTCTCCCTCCGGAGCAATCCCCGCGTACAACAGCAAATGTCCTCGCGCGGCGATGAGTTCCCCTTCGATCAAGAGCGCATGGCCCACGGCGCCAATCGCTTCGAAAACCCGCAGCGGCATGTCGTCGTTCAAGAGTTCAAGCGCATCTTGGAGCGGACCGATCGCCTCGGTACCCGCTTTGCTCGCCGCCAGGAGGACGGCAAGTTGCGCATGGGCCGCGGCATTTTTGGGGTGCTTAGCCAAATAGTGGTTGATCGTCTTAGTCGCCGCGGCAAACTCATGCAGCGACAATTGCAAGTTGGCTTGGAGATCCAAAAGCGA
>JBGTMM010000441.1:0-5459 GCA_041743635.1 Bythopirellula sp. | reverse complement strand
GATATCGATTCTGGACGTGCACCATGGTTCCCCGCAAGGTTGGTTGTGCTGGGGTTGGTTCTGCTGGTGTTGGCACCGCTTGGGAAGTTGCGGCTCCGGCTAAGCTAAACCTGTACCTCGAAGTCCTTGGCAAACGCGCCGATGGTTTCCACGAGTTGGAAACCCTGCTGGTGCCGGTGCGAATCTACGACCAGCTCTCCTGGTTTCCCTCTTCTGACTCAGAATGTTCGCTGACCGTTCTACGGCAGCATTCCACACGCGAATCGCTGTCGCCACTGCCACACAATCAGAACGACAATCTGGTTTTAAAGGCCGCCCGGCTTTTGGCTGCCAAAGCTGGTGTTGCAGCGCAAGGTCACTTTCAACTCGTTAAGCGCATACCGCTCGAAGCGGGTCTAGGGGGCGGCAGCAGCGATGCCGCTGCGACCTTGCTCCTGGCCAACGCAGCTTGGCGAGCCGGGCTGACGATCCCAGAACTCGCAGAACTCGCCGCCGAGTTGGGCAGTGACGTCCCCTATTTTTTGAACGGGCGTCCCGCTGTCTGTCGAGGGCGTGGCGAACGGATCGAGCCTCTAAGCGGCTTGCCGCGTTTGCACTTCGTCGTCGTGAAGCCCGACTGCGGCTTGTCGACGCCGCGGGTGTTTGCGGAGCTTGGCGAGCAAGAATTCCCTTCCACCGCGCGTGCTGAAAAATCGGCGTACCAGTTACAGAAGTTAATCGGGGCCCTCAACCTCGGAGCCATCGCTGCGGCTTGCGGGTGGATGACAAATCGACTCGAGGCCGCGGCGATGCGCCTGGCTCCGGAAATTTTGCGAGTCAAAGCAGCGCTCGCCAAGGCGGGCTGCTGGGGACAATTTATGACGGGAAGCGGTTCCACCTTGGTGGGAATCGCGCGATCGGCCAATCAGGCACGGCGGATAGCTCGGCAGCTTTCCGCACAAAATTTGGGAACTGTTTTCGCCGCGGCGAGCGGCTGGTAAGGCGTTTCACCTCGCAAGGAGACTTACCGTGGATATTACCGAGGTGCGTATCAAACTCATGGAAGATCCGGGCGAACGGCTCAAGGCTTTTTGCTCGATCACCTTTGATAACTGCTTCGTCGTGCGCGATCTGAAAATCATCGACGGCTCGAACGGCCCCTTCGTGGCCATGCCGAGCCGCAAGCTGACGTCCCATTGTGCGCGGTGCGGGATGAAGAATCACTTGCGCGCGCAGTATTGCAACCAATGTGGGGCCGGTTTGTCGCAGGATCGCATGCCGCTCGATGCCGACGGCCGGGCCAAGCTGTATGCCGACATTGCTCATCCAATTAACTCCGCTTGCCGGGAAATGATTCAGGAGCATGTCATCAACGAGTTTTACAACGAACTCGAGCGCTCCAAGCAACCCGGCTATATATCGCGGTATGACGACGTCGACATCGACTTCCAAGACGAACCCAACGGCGAAAGTGTGCCCCCACGGTCTCGCGAAAAACGCATCGATCGGGCCCACGGGCGCCCCGCCCCCCATGAGTCGCAGGCCAAATCCTCCGGCGCGCAAGCGCCGACTACCCCCCGCGGAACGCCGCCGCACGAAAAAGGCGACGCTTTTGGCTCGGGGATTTTTTAGCCTCGGTCGTCTAGAGTAGCACGAGTCTCCGACTCGTGAATTTACGACTCGGAGAGTCGTACCACTCTCTTGAACGAAATCGTCAATATTCCTTTTGGCCTGCGCTAGCATTCCATCTTTAGTATCCGGCATATCTTGCCGATACATTACTCTGTCGCCACATTGCCCAGAATTTCCAGACTACCGAACAGTTACATTTCTCCAATTATTCAGCCCTTCTGTGGAGGTGAAGAAACTCAAATGCTGGAGCGCCACGAACGCATTCAAAACTTTGAGCAAATTCGCTGTTACGTCCTCGAAACCTTAAGCCAACTGGAGTTATTGAAAAGTGATTCTTGCCATCTGAGAGTCCGACTCCTCACGCGAGAGAGCCGACCCTGCGGGGTGTACTTTTGCCTCTATGGCCCGCGTGCGGTGAGACTCTCAGCGATCTGGGAAACAGACTCCCACTCGATTCTATTTTACGGGTCACGAGGCGAGCGGGTCGGGCGGACCAAACTGGTCGAACCCCCCCAACTCCCTCAAGCGATCACACAGAAAAACAGCTAGCAACGAGAAGTGAGATTTGTCGGAGAAGTGCGAAGGAGCGGGATTGCAAATTCGCCCAGATCCAATTACTATACATAAGTACACATAGCCCATCTCGGGGAAACAAGGAGGTCTCAAATGTTGGTACTCTCAAGAAAAGAAGCGCAGCGGATTCGTCTCGGAGATTCCATCGTCATCACGGTGGTCCGCATCGGCGGCGATAAGGTGCGGCTGGGGATCGAAGCCCCCAAAGAGATGCTGGTCCTGCGTGACGAGTTGGAAGCCTTCGATAAAGGCCAAAACGTTAGGCTCGAAATCGAAGCCGACCTAGCCAGTCTCCCCGTCGCTGGTTAATTGGTCAAAATTGCACCCAGCCGGACCGCCATGCGGTCCGGGGCAGCAACCCAAGCCGGACCGCCACGCGGTCCGGGATAAAAGCGTGAACAAGGTCCCTGCCGCGGCCCAGCCTCCCCTAATCGCGGCGCCTTATCGCAACTCTCTTCTCCAACCCCCAATCGCTGAACTTATCACAAAAAAAGGCCGCCGGCATAAGCCCGGCGGCCTCAGAGAGATATTCAGAGAGATATCATGTTCGGCAATCAATTCTTGTTTAGCGATCAATCACGCGGGCGCACGGCACCGGTGAGACCGCTGTAGTCCGCGCGGTCATCGTTATGCCACAAGGGATGGCCCATGCGAATCCGCTCAGCCAAAACTTCGAGCTTCTCCCGCGATCCGGCGGGAGCTTGTGTGCTTTTGAACTGGTCGTCGGTACGGGGTGCGAAATCCTCGTCATGGCCATACTTGAGGATGGCTTCAAACACGTTCTTTAATTTTGGGTCGGGCATAACAAAACTCCGTCAGCTAGCAGAAGTTGGTCTTTGGTGGGGCAAGCCACTGGGTTGGCGGGGGCAAGCCCCTGGCTCGTACGGACCAATTCACGGTGAGATGGAACTAAACCACTGATATCGCTGCCGGCTGTCAATTCCAACCGGTTTTTGTAAAACTGTTAAGGTTCAAGTAAGAGATTATTGCCACAGGATTAACGATGTCAAGTTTTTTCTTAATAGGCATTGACAAATATCCCTGGGAACGAAGGGCATGCTGGAAAGATATAACAGGTGGGTTGTCCAGAGCGGCAATTTCACCGGTTTTCTAAGCCCAGGGATGGCAATCCCTGGGTCATTAAGAAGGTACTAAAGCTTCCTTACTAGACATTCCTTTTCGCAGGAAATATCTTAACATCGCAGAAAAGCGAGCTTGTGTTTCCGAACGAGAATCGTCCAATCAAATACTAAGTTCATGTGCCATTCGTATTATTGATTATGCCTTGGATTCAACGACAAATTGACCTGAAAGCCCAGTCCCGCGGTTTTCATTTGATCACCCGCGAGTTGCTCGCCGTGCTGCCGGAAATTGCGGGCATCAAAGTCGGCCTGTTGCATCTGTTCTTGCAGCACACCTCGGCCGCGCTCTCGATCAACGAGAATGCCGACTCCGATGTGCCGCTCGATCTGGAAAGCAGTTTCTCGGCAATCGCCCCCGAATCATTCCCTTATCGCCACACCTCGGAAGGCCCCGATGACATGCCCGCGCATGTGAAGTCATCGCTGTTGGGCTGCGCGCAATCGATCCCCATCACCAACGGCGAGCTCAACCTCGGCACCTGGCAAGGCATCTACCTCTGCGAACACCGCAACCACGCCGGCAAAAGAAAAGTCGTGGCCACAATCTGGGGCGAGTGACGGAGCCGTGTAGCTCGTCCCCACCCTGATTGCGAAAGTGCTTTACAATTGTTGATTACTCAGACAACGTATCGTCTTCCACTTGAAAGCCTTCAGGTGGAATTCGAGACCGAATATCAGACGACACTTTCTTAAGTGATCGTCGAGAATTTACCCAAAGCAGCGAGAATGTTATACCAGCGATATACCCTATAGCTGTTAATATAACAAAGACATTAAAGACTCAGTCATTCTCAATCTTAGTTGTTGCAATGGTTACCGAAAATGAGATTGCAACCGACAGCACAGCGATTGCTAAGTTAAGAAAAATGGAATCAGGAGAGCCTCTCTCCAACGCCTCTAGTTCTGCCTCAGAAATCTCAAATATACGAAGTTTATCTAATCGAACTCGATGGATTGCTGGATCAAGATCTTTTGTCATTATGCACCCTGGAGTACACGTGCCGTGGCCCGTACCGCACCTGCATACCCACCAAGATCAATTACCAAATGCCAACGGCCTGCGTGTGGAGCAGTAATGGTAATTGGAGAAGATTTGGCTAACCCTCCGTAATAACGATGTTGTTTCCCATCTCGATAGAGGGAATAGTTTGAGTCATCAAGAAGGCGAACATTGGCCTGTTTGTCAAGCGTTACTTCGACACCATCGTCAGAAGATAAATCAAATTGGTAATGTAAAAAATTCATATGCCATATGATCCTTATACAATGTCTATTTTTCTCCTCACAGTATTTTATGTCAACTTCAACTTTTCTGTCACGAAAGAGGGCTGAGTGCGTTTGAGCTCCTCATAATCCAAGCGCTCTTGTTGGAATTCGGCCAGCATCTCATCGCGATGGGCCCAAAAATAAGAGAGAGCCGCATATGCGTCCGCCATGGAGAGTTGCGGGAACGAGGTAACGATCTCGTCTGCGCTTTTCCCTTCGACCTCATGCCACCAATAGATATCCTGCACGCGAATCCGCGAACCAGCAATACGAGGTTTGCCGCCGCAAGTCCCTGGCGTCAATACGATGCGTCCGGAGTCAGTGGCGTCGGCAAGCGAAGGGTTGGAAATATCAGTGGCCATGTCACTATTCAACCAAGAAACCTTGACCAGAAAACTGCAGGCGATCTGCGTTATTCACCCGATTGGCTAAATTCCTCCGCGACCTCAGCGTCTCTGCGTGAGAACTCCAGGCCCCTACGCTTTTGGCTGGACTGCCGCTTCTGGCTCGCCCGTTTTAGCGACAAACCCGTGCACATGCACGTCGCCACCGAGCTCGTTAATCCCCACATCCACCAGATTGAGCGCTGTCGCCATGTCGGCCAAACCGGCTCCCGCGATCGGCGAGAGTGCATCCTTGCCCCCCACGAATTTGGGCGCGATGAACGTGTGGACTTCGTCAATCGCTTGAATGTCCGCAAAGGCCCCCAAGACGAGCGAACCTCCCTCGACCAGCAGATTGGTCATCTGTCGCGAACCAAGTTCCAAGAGCAACGCCATGAGTTGTTCTTGCCAAGGCACCGGCTGCAACCGATAAACTTCAATTCCCCGTTCCTCCAAGCGTTTGATCCGATCCGCCGGTGCCGTG
>JBGTMM010000440.1:0-3216 GCA_041743635.1 Bythopirellula sp. | reverse complement strand
CCGATCCAGACACTCCTTCACATGCGGAAACGGCGGCACGCCGCGCACCATCGCCGCGATTGACTCATTCACCGCCTTGGACCAATCGAGGGCAATCTTCAAATCGGCATCGCCCGTCGCGGCCACCGCTTTTTCCAACGCTGGATTACCGAGCTTCGATTCCTCGGTAATCCATTTGATCACGCCCATCGGCTTAGGCACCTGCACCCCGCGAGCCTTCACCTCCGGCCGCCGCGATAGCCAATCGAGTTGCTCCACCAGCGCGGGGAAGCGATTGATGCCACGACTCTTTGAGTAAAGGTTCACGAACTCCGCCGCCTCGCGAGCATATTTGCTCGCCCCTTGCAGGTTATAAAAGTTGATGAACGCCGGGATGAAACACTCCTTGTGCTTCAATTCCATCGTGTCGAACACGCAGCCGTCGGAATCAATCCCGACCAAAAACGCTTTTTTCGCCTGGTAATCTTTCATAATTTCTCGACAAAGATAAAAAACCACAAAGACACAAAGAGCACGAAGCAACAAAAATTCTTATGCTTCTAAATTTCTTTGTGACCTTCGTGCTTTCGTGGTTAGATTAAATTACTTTCCTGGGGCTTTGCTGCGATCCGCTTGGGGCACATACTTGGCGAGCTTCTGCTCGGCAAAGGTCGGCTTGATCCGTGCAAGCCGCTGCCGGCCATCTTCCATCGGCAGCGACACCATCGTCTCCCCCACCAGCGGCTGGCAATACGCCACAAAATCGTCGCTCACATCGGTCCCCTTTGCCGTGATCCATTTCTCGGGAAAAGTTCGCTCGCTGTTGGCCACCTCCGCGAGCGGCACCTTGTCGTAAGTGACGCCGTACTTGGCACCCGGTTTGCGCAAAATCGTCGACATGAAGCCACTCTCACCGTTGGCGGCCAGTTGCAACGCTTTCACGCCCACCTCGTAGGCTTCGTCCAAATCCACTGCCGACGCGTAGCCAATCGAATTCCGCTGATCGGTCCCCGGCACATTGCACCGCGCGGCCCCCTTGGCGGTTAAACCTTTGGAGTTGAGATAATTCGTCACCATCTGAGCCACACCGATCTGGCTCGCGCCGAACGAGGTGTGGCCAAACGCATCTTTTACCGCTCCCACGTCGCCGACATCCAAACCCTCGCTCACCACCAACATCGCGCGGCCATCGCGCTTGAGTTGGTCATTCACTTGGTCGGCGATCTGCTCAAGCGTCACCTTGCGCTCGGCAAGGTAAATTTGCAGCGGCATTTCGCGCTTCGGATCCGCCAAACGCGCCGCTGCCGGGATGTAGCCAATCTTGCGGCCCATCGCCTGCATCACCAACACGGGATCGGCCGGCGACGAACCGGCATTTTCTTCGTTGGCGTTCTGCACCATGTGCATCCAATACTTGGCACAAGACCCGTAACCCGGCGTATGGTCGATGAGTTTGAATTCGCTGTCGCCCACGTCGTTGTCGATGGTTTTAGGAACGCCGACGCCGATCAAATCCACGCCCCGTTCCTTGGCCAGCGCCGCGACCTTGTTGGCAGTATCCATCGAATCGTTGCCGCCAATATAAAGAAAGTAGCCGACATCGTGGGCCTTGAAGATGTCGAGCACGCGATCAAAATCTTCGTTCTGCCATTCCTTGAGCTTGTAACGGCAGGTGCCAATCGAACCCGCGGCAGGCGTGTAGCGCAGCAAGGCGATCTCTTCCGGCATTTGCGCGGTGAGATCAATCAATTCTTCTTTCAGCACACCCTCAATTCCATGATGGCCTCCGTAAATTGTGCCAACGCTTGCAGTTTGGCGCGCCGCCTCGACGATGCCCCGCAGCGTGCTGTTAATCACGCAACTGGGACCACCGCTCTGGGCGACGACCAAATTTCTGGCGCGAGTCATGCGAAATCCACGTTACGTGAGGAAAGGCAAAATCCTGCCGCATTCGGTTTCTTTTGCAGCCAACCAGGGCCACGAAAAATAATCGTTGATTTCGCATTTTAGCGATCAGCGATAAGGCCAGCAATCGCCTCGACGCCGTGGTAGAGTCACGGCTGTCGAGTTTTCCGAGTTCCTTTATGGTAAATCGGAAGATCAAGAATCCGCTGCTCAATGCGCTGTAGTTCCGCGGAAAGGTTGGTTTCGCCATCTGAGCCAACATGGCTGCGCAGTTTGGTCCCGTCCAAGCCTTCGGCAAGATCGTCAATTTCTGGCAAGAATTGATTGACTGTGAACGAGTTGGCTATTTGCTCCAGTGCGATTTCACCGGCCAGCACTTTTTCAGCGAAAATAATCCCCGCCCGATTCGCGGCCATGTCGGCAAAACTGAAGCCCGTTCCACCCTGGGCATCAAGCGTTTCTTTCGCCAGCCCCGCGCTCCGTGCGGCGCCGCCACCCAGCGCCACCAACAAATGGGCCGATACAAAAAAGTGCTTGGCGAAATCTTGTCGGCCTTGCATCGCCGGAAGGCCCAACACGCTCAAGCGATTGCGTCGCTGTTCATCGGTCTCGGCTTGTGTCACCAGGCTGCTCGTGCCCGGAAAGTTGCGTAACATGGGGTTGTCGTCGATAAAAATCCCCAGCGCGAGGAACATCGCCTTTGCCGCGTCGGGCGAATCGATCTCTGCAGAGATCGCGGCAGCTTCGCGTACATAACGGGCCGTAAGATCGTCGCCCGCAATCGGCACTCCCGCTTTAGTGGCCCGCGCCTGCTCGAACCTCGCAAACTGTGTGAGTTGTGCGAGCAACTGCCGGACTTCCGCCGCGAGTTGCGGCGAGCTGGAGAAGCCCAGAATACGCTGATATTGGATGGCGGCGGGATCGCCGGGGAGCGCCTGTTGCAGGACTTGATAAATTTCCAGCATCCGTTGCTTCGTGGGAAGGGAAACGTCGGCAAAAGTCCGCACTTTGCGTTGCCGCAGTTCATCGCCCATCAATGACATCAACAGTGTGTTAACGGGATCGATGTAGATTTTGGCCCCTGCGGAGCGCAACTGGCTGATCGAGAGCATCGGTCGCATCACGCTCGTCGGCTCGGGACTATGAGATGCACCCAGAAAATGGCTCACTTCGTGAACCAACAATTCGAGTTTCTCCGGGTCACGCAGGTTGGGGGCCCGTTCCTTGAGCAAGATGTAAGGATGCAGCGGCCCGCGGCTCCCTCCCATGTGAACGGGTCCGATCGTAAAATCATACTGGCTGCTGAAGCCCACCACCAACTGCGCCGGCGTG
>JBGTMM010000439.1:0-4487 GCA_041743635.1 Bythopirellula sp. | reverse complement strand
GTTCGATGATGGAACGGATTACCGGCAGCGGCTTGGCCGGTCCCACCTGCAGCCCAGCTCACCCCACACGAAGCCGGTGGGGGGCCCTGCACACGGCTGTTGGCGGATTTGTTGACGAACTCAACCGCACGTCTCAAGAAGAGCAATGCGCCCTCGTAACCTATTCGAGCGCAGGGTCGGAATGTGGCATTACCTTTACGACCTCCGATATCAATGCCGACCTCGCGTTGAACTACACGCCGATTCGCGATGAAATGAATCGACTGAGCAGCCGACCGGTGAAAGGTTTTACCGCGATTTCCGCTGGCCTCGACAACGGAGTCCGCGTGCTCACCGGATCTCGGATTCGACCGTTTGCCTTGAAATCCATCGTGCTGATGACCGACGGTTTGCACAATCGCGGTCGTGAACCGATTCTTTCGGCCCGCGAAGCCGCGGCGCAAAATATTGTGATTAATACGGTCACGTTCAGCAGCGGTGCCGACATCCGCCGGATGCGGGACGTAGCCAATGCGACCGGTGGGCGGCATTATCACGCGCCCGACGCAGCTGCGCTTGAACAAATCTTCCGCGAAATCGCGTCCACGTTGCCGGTCATGACCACCGAGTGATTTTTTTAGATGAGCTATTATGCCTCGAATTGCCAACAAAATTCGCCCTAAGTTTCGCAGCGGTGCCACGGCTGTGGAATTCGCCATCGTCGCGCCGATTTTCTTTCTGCTCATGATGGCCTCGTTTGAATTCAGTCGCTTGAACGTGATTCGCCACACGGCCGATAACGCGGCTTACGAGGCGGCTCGCCATGCGATGGTGCCCGGCGCCACGGCAGCGGAAGCGATCGCCAAGGCCAATAGCATTCTCAACACGGTCGGCACGCGCGGCGCGCGAGTGACGATCAATCCGACGATACTCGGGCCGGAGGTCGACTCGATTAATGCGCGGATCGACGTGCCGCTCAATCAAAACGGCTGGATCGTGCCCAAGTTCACAAGCGGCCGCACACTGACGGCGCAATCGACGCTGCGAACCGAACGCGCCGAGTAAAACGACGGCAGCTTTCTTACGCAGATTCCTCTGTCGCTTATCCTGCGACTTGCGGATAAAATAAGGGCATGAACAAACTCGAACAAGCCGAGCTAGCGATTGCCGACCTTTCGTCCGCGGAAAAGGCCCAGCTTCTACAAACTGTCGCGGCAGCCGTCGGTGGGCAGAGTCCAGGGATCGAATCACGGCCCGGAGTGTGTGGCGGCGAAGCTTGCATTGTTCGCACGCGAATTCCAGTTTGGCTTCTCGAACAAGCCCGCCGACTTGGCACAACAGAGGCCGAATTGTTGAACGCGTATCCTACACTGCGTGCCGCTGATCTAGTCAATGCCTGGAATTACATTCGCGAACATCAAGCGGAAATTGGTGCCGACATTCAGTCCAATGAGGACGCCTCCTGAAATGGCCCGCCTCTATGCTAATGAGAACTTCCTCTCCCCGTGGTTCTTGCCCTTCGCGATCTTGGTCACGACGTACTAACCGTTAGCGAAACAGGTAAAGCGGAACAAGCATGGCCCGATGAAGATGTGCTGGAATATTCTTCGCAGGACGATCGCGCGCTATTGACGTTCAATCGAAAACATTTCGTGCGACTGCACAACGTGCAAGTACATACCGGAATCATTGCCTGCACATTTGATCCCAATTTTATTTCGCTCGCGCAAAGAATCCATGAACTGATTCGCGATAAAGCGAATCTCGCCGGCCACTTATTTCGAGTGAACCGCCCCAACTAAAAATCGCGGCAGCAGGGAACTTCCTCACTACTTCAAGGCTATCTCCTTCCCAGGCAACTTTTGCATCGGCATTTTTTTCTTTCCCGCTGGTTCGGCTTCAGCTTTTCGATGAAAGCACCAAGAGATCGAGGCCTTGGAATTGCTTAAAGCCTTTGTCCGTTGTCACGAGTTGATATCCGCCGGCTCCCGGGTTCAGGAATCAAGCGCGTGTTACCCCATGAAACTCGTGCTTTGAAAGCACCAACGACAACCAAATGTTGCTATCGGCCAACGGCATTGAGCCATTCCACTTCCTGCGTAAGGAGGATGTCGGCCACGCGTTCAGGCGTCATCTCGTCGTGCGGCGCGGCGGCCTGTTTGCACGCGATCATGGGCAACCCCGTTTTTTTGTCCCGGGTGATTACCGGTGCCGAGGCCTGGGCCTCAGTCGTGGCCGCAACAGCCTAACCTTTGCGTAACAGATCAGCGACCGCATCTTTAAGTTTTCGCCCTTCTCGAACGGCAAGGAGTTTCACTTGTTTCACCAAGGCATCGGGTAAATCGACGGTTGTCTTCATGTACCCATTTTCCTGGCTTCCCAGCTTTCTGACAAGTTGTCATGCTCCTGGGCGTTGCTCTTTAGACGGATGCTCAGAGGCCATGCCACCCGAATCTTCCAGGCTCCACTACACCGCCGCACGGCCGATGCTGTGGTACTGGAAGCCCAGGGCCTGCATCCGCTCGGGGTCGTAGAGATTCCGGCCGTCGAAGACGACCGGGCTGCGCATCAGGGTCCGCATCTCATCAAACTTGGGCCGCTTATAGTCGTTCCACTCGGTCATGACGCATAAAGCATCTGCCCCCGCGAGGGCGGGCATTTGCAGGTCATAATAGGTGAGCTTGTCGCCATAGAGCTTGCGGATGTTGGCGATTGCCTCGGGATCGTGTACTTGAATCTTAGCGCCCGTAGCGAGCAAAAAGTCGATCAAAGCGAGTGCCGGTGCCTCGCGGATATCATCCGTGCGGGGTTTGAAAGACAGGCCCCAGATGGCAACGATTTTGTTCTTGAGCTCTTTGCCAAACATGCTCTTGAGCTTTTCGATCACGACCTGCTTTTGGCAATCGTTGACCTCATCCACGGCGCGCAACATGCGCGGCTCGATGCCGTGATCCTTGGCCATCGACGCCAAGGCGCGTACGTCCTTGGGAAAGCAACTGCCGCCGTAGCCCACGCCGGGAAACAAGAACGCGAAACCGATGCGGCTGTCGTGACCGATGCCGCGGCGAACGTCGTTAATATCGCCTCCCATCCGCTCGCAGAGGTTGGCCATCTCGTTGATGAAGCTGATCTTGGTGGCGAGCAGCGCGTTAGCCACGTACTTGGTCATCTCCGCGCTTTCGGGGGTCATCACCAGGAACGGATGCTCGGTACGCAGGAACGGTTCGTAGAGTTGACGCAGAACGTCGGCGGCACGTTCGCTACGTACGCCAACCACCACGCGGTCGGGCTTGATAAAATCATCAATCGCGGCCCCTTCCTTGAGGAACTCCGGATTGCTGGCCACTTCGCATTCGCGGCCGGTGAGCTCTTTGAGCATGGCGAAGATCAGGGCGTTCGTGCCGACCGGCACGGTACTCTTGGTCACAACAACGGCATCTTTGCGGAGGTGGGGGGCGATCCCTTGGACCACTTTCCACATGGCAGAAAGGTCGGCCGCGCCATCGGCTCCTTGGGGCGTGCCCACGGCCAGATAAATGATCTCGGCCGGGGCAACGGCCGCAGCCAAGTTGGTCGTAAAGGTGAGTCGTTTCGCGTCGAGATTATGGCTGACCATGTCGGCCAGGCCTGGCTCGAAAATGGGAATTTCACCGCGGCTGAGTGAAGCCACTTTGGCCGCGTCGATATCGACGCATATCACATTGTTGCCACCGTCGGCGAAGCAGGTGCCCGTGACCAATCCCACATAGCCCGTGCCGATAACCGCGATTTCCATGGAAACTGCCTTTTGTTGTTGTGGTCGCTAAGCCGCGCTTCGGCTGTGGATAGATTGGTTCAGATGCTGGGGTTATTCCGGGGGGGTTAGGTCGGTTTGGTAGCTCGCATTGCCATAGAACGGAGCGGCGGGAACTCCGGCGCGCTGCTGCACCATCTGGGCGATGGCATCGACTTCGGCGTCCGAGAGCGGCGCGACGAAACCTTCCGCCGGCCGGCGTGCCACCGTGTAAATCTGCACTAAACTCAGTTTACCACCCGCCACGACAATTTCCTGCAGGCGATCACAAAACGCCGCGAGTTCTGCCGGTGCCGGCGGTTCTCCCGCGACGCGCATGAAGAGCGATTGAATCACCAGCGGTCGCACGCGGGCGGCAGCGGTGATGTTTTCCAAAATCTGTGTGAAGGGAATCGGCGTGCGGTCGATGAGTTTGAAATACTCGGCCGTGCCGGCGTCGAGCTTGGCCCAGATCTCGCCGTTGTTTTCGTCCAGAATGGCTAGCCCGCGCTGCACGTGCGGTCGGTGAAACATGCTCGCGTTGGTGATGAGCACCATTTTTACATTGTCGAGGTCAAGCTCGTGTTTCAGTGCAGCACAGGTTTCGATGATTGTGTCGAAGTTGCGATAGGTGGTCGGTTCGCCGTCGCCGGAGAAGGCGATGTCGTTCAAGCGGCGAAATTCTGTGGAGGTGTCGCGGAATTTCGAGGTTTCGTAGATTTCGCCGTAGGCAACA
>JBGTMM010000438.1:0-1978 GCA_041743635.1 Bythopirellula sp. | reverse complement strand
CGGTAAGACATTGAAACTCGCGGAAGGTATGCCCGGCACGTTCTGCGAACCGGTTCGTGCCAAGAGCACATCGCCCCCTGAAGCGAATTGCCACAACCCTTGATTGTTACTGGCAGTAATGCCGCCTGTTTGTGCCATCGTGCCGCGAACGAGAGCATTTCCTTGGTCGTCGACTGCCACCTGCGAAAAGCTGCTAAAGGTCGCATCCATGACCGCAGGAGCACTTGCACCTTCACGCGCGAGCAGTGTCAATCCGTTTTCATCAAACTTTAAGACAGCGGCGTCGTTCTCGGAATTAACGCCACCAAATCCCTGTTGCAAAGCAGCGGTAAAAATTCCCGCACTCTCAGCGTTGATCCCGGCAAGACCAAATGAATTGAATCGCGCGCCCAAAATGCCAGGAACGCCATCACCCGTTAGGACCACCGTGCTTACCACGCCGCGCGTCGTGGAAATATCGACGAACAACGCGACCACCAATATTCCGAGAATGCGCATGGCCGTTTAGCCCTCTAGCGTGTGTAGGAGAGATTCACCCAAAGAGGGCCAGTCTAGCCACGGGATGCAGACATTGCAAAAAAAATTTTAAAAGAATTTTGAAGTCACATTTGACTAGAGGAGTGGGCTCCACAGTCTTGCCGCGTTCTCGGCTATTCGCTGGCCCAGTGAGCGGCGTTGCCAGGTCTCGAGATCCATGAGTTCCGCGCGGTCGATGTAGGTTTGTTGCAAATGCCGCAGTCGGGCGGTGAATTCGCGGTCGTAGATGGCGAGCGAGATCTCGAAATTCAGACGCAGGCTCCGCGGGTCGAGATTCACCGAGCCAAACAGACTGATCTCGCCGTCGACGGTGACGCTCTTGGTATGCAACAAGCCTTCGTGAAAATTGGCGATTCGCACGCCGGCCGTCAGCAAATCACCCTTGGACGCCTGGCTCGCGTGCCGCACGAGGCGTGAATCCACCCTAGTGGGCACGACCAAAATCACTTTCACGCCGCGCTGAGCCGCCGACGCCAAGGCCATTTGGAGCGATTCATTGGGCACGAAGTAGGGGGTCGTGAGCACCAATTCTTCGCGCGCCGCGTAGACGGCCATGATGAGTATTTGTTCGATCGCGCCGCGAATGTAAGCGGGCCCCGAGGGGAGCACCTGGACGGTGGCCTCGCCGATCTTGGCTTGGGGACGAGCGTCGCCCGATTGTTGCAGTTCGGTGAGGGCCGTGTTCGATTCGATGTACCAGTCGGCCAGAAAGGTGATGGCGAGCGGTTCGACGGCGGGCCCTTGCATGCGGACCATTGCATCGACCCACTGACCGAAGCCGAAATTCTTCTTAAAGTAACGCGGGTCGACTAAATTGAGGCTGCCCGTGTAAGCAATGCGGCCGTCGATCACGACAATCTTTCGGTGCAAGCGAATGTCGAACCTGACAAACGGTAAACGCAAAATCCCCCCTGTGAGGGCGTCTTGAATCTGCGCCCCGGCCTCGCGGAGTTTGTGGGCAGAGTCGCTCTTAAGAAATCGACGGCTGCCCATGGCATCGACCAAAATCCGACACTTGACCCCACGTCCTGTCGCGCGGATGAGAGCTTCGGTCACGCGATCCGCTTCGCCGCCTTCCTGCCAAATGTAAAACTCCAAGTGGCAGGTGCTCTGGGCCGCATCGATGTCGGCTTCCAAGCGGCGAAAGACATGCTGCCAATCGCCGAGCAATTCGATTTGATTTCCCGGCAGCGCGGGCAGACCAAAAGTTTGCTTTCCCAGGTGGGAGAGTTGCTCACTCTTAATGCCCAAGCGCAGCAGGTCATCATCGAAGCGTTCTTCGAGTTGGCGGAGCCACTCACGGATTGGTTGGTAAAGGTTCTCAAACCTGCGGGCCCGGCGTTGGCCCAGCCGCAGCTCTCCAAGGAGAAGATAGGCGAGTGGTCCAGCCACGGGGAACACAAAGATGACCAACATCCAGGCGAGCGTCTCGCCCACGGGC
>JBGTMM010000437.1:0-3235 GCA_041743635.1 Bythopirellula sp. | reverse complement strand
GTTTCGTTTGCTTGCCGAGCGGCTTGTCGATCTGGCGCTGAGCGCTTCCTTTCGCCGCGATGGCAGTTATCAACCCATTGAACGCATCGATCTGTTGCTGTTGGGCGATGTGCTGGATGTGATTCGCTCGACCCAGTGGCTCGGCACGAAAGCTCGGCCGTGGGATGACAACAAGAATCCCGCGCTGTTTGAGATGGTCGCCAAAATTACCGCCGACATCTTACGAAATAATGAAGCGGCATGTGCGGAGTTCCGCCAACTCACCGCACATGGCATCGCGGTGCCGCCAGCGCTGGCCAACGGTCGGCCCGCCACGGGCGAGTCGAAGCCGGTGCCCGTGCGAATTCATTACATGATCGGCAACCACGATTGGCCCTACCACCTGTCGGGCGAGAACTACAACCAACTTCGCCGCCTGATCGCAGCGCACATGGGCTTGGCCACGTATCCCGACGCGCCATTTCCCCATGAAATCTGGGAAAGCAACGAGCTCGTGCAAGTGATGCGGCGGCACAAGGTGTTTGCCCGTCATGGCGACGTCTACGATCCGTTCAACTACGAAGGGGACCGCGACGCGAGCAGCCTCGGCGATGTGATCGTGCTGGAGCTACTGAACCGGTTTGGCGTGGCGGTGGAGCAACAATTGGGCAACGACCTGCCGACCTCGGCGCTGGCCGGTCTGCGCGAGATCGACAACATTCGACCACTGTTGTTGATTCCCGTCTGGATCGATGGACTTTTGGAACGCTCGTGTCCACAGCCGGCGATTCGCAAGGAAGTCAAACGCATCTGGGACACATTGGCCGACGAATTTTTGGAGCATCCCTTCGTGAGAAATCGCGACACATGGTGCCCAATCGACCTCACCGATAGCTTGCAGAAAGCGCTAAAATTCAGCCGCCGGTTGTCGGTCGGCTGGGCGAGTTGGATCGCCCAATTGTGCGCCGAGATGCGCGGGGCGAGCACCGCATCGTATTACCACCACGCGCTCACCGAGCAAGATTTTCGCAACCGCCGCGCGAAACACATCGTCTACGGCCATACCCATAATTCGGAACTCATCCCACTCGACGCGAGTTTTGCCGACGGCTTCGTGTTGCATCAAACGTATTTCAACGCGGGCACCTGGCGGCGAGTTTACGGCCATACACAATTCGCGCCCCGGGAGCACGAATTCATCGCCGCCGATTCGATGAGTTATCTGGCGTTCTTCACGGACGACGAACGGAGTGGCCGGCCCTACGAAACGTGGACCGGCACGTTGGGAATCCATCCGCTCTCCTCGGCCAGCTACCGCTTAGACGCCATCGCCCCGGCTTTGCAGAGCGTTTCATCCGAACCGATTTCAACGCCGCGGGTGCCGATCCGTCCGCCGCATTTTGCCGTGCCGCTCACTTCAAGCCCCGTGCCGATGCCCTTCGCTTCGCGGTAGATGTACTTATTCCCGAGTAGTGCTTTGTCAGAGCTTAATTTTAGGATTGGCTTATTGTGGCACGACTCTCCGAGTCGTCGAATTACGAGTCGGAGACTCGTGCTACTCTCGGAGCCACCCCAAATCTTGGCTTTGACGCTGCACTAGTCGTCAGCGCAAGCTGATGGACGCAGGAGTGCACCCCCCAGCTTGCGCTGGGGGCTATTTCATGAGGTCGATTCGCGATGGGCGATTCTCAGTGTGTCAACTATACTGAGGCGACGCCGCGGACTGCGTATTCAATCAGTCCGATACAATTTCCAAATGAATCTTCGTGCCGAATCCCACTCCATTTGTTGACTGCGGCGATCCCCCGCGCGAATCTTTGCCCTGGCTGCTGCGCGTCGTGCCGGCGCTCGATTCGCTGCGTGGTTACACGATTCACACGTTTCGCCGCGATCTGTTCGCGGGGCTCACCGTGGCCGCCGTTGCCGTGCCGCAGGCGATGGCCTACGCCACGATTTTCGGCATGCCCCCGCAATACGGCCTGTACACGGCCATCGTGATGACCGCCGTCGGGGCGCTCCTCGATTCCTCTAAGCAACTCATTAACGGCCCCACAAATGCGATTTCCATCGCGATGCTCAGCGCGCTTGCCGTGGTGCCCGTCGACGACCGCATCTCCGCCGCGATTCTGATGGCGGCGATGATCGGCCTCATTCAAACCGGCATCATGCTGCTGCGGCTCGGCGACCTGTCGCGGTACATCTCGCACGCTGTGATCGTCGGTTTCACCGCCGGGGCTTCCGTGCTGTTGGTGCTCGACCAAATGAAAAATGTGCTGGGCCTGTCTGCGCGGGGCGACCATCACGATCATTTTTTGAAGCGATTTTATCTTACGATGACCGAAGGGGGCGAAGTTCACACCCTCACTCTGGCCATTGCCGTGGGCACAATCGCCGTCGCTCTAATTTTGAAGTGGGTGAATCGGCGACTGCATTTGGGTTTGCCGGAGTTGCTCTTGGCCATCGCCGCCGCCGGGTTTGCGACGTACCACTGGGAACTCGATCAGCAAGGGGTGCAACTGATTCAAAAAGTGCCCCGCGAACTTCCTAGTTTTCAACTCCCCGACTGGGATTGGAATCGCGTGCAACTACTTGCCGGCAGTGCCACCGCCATTGGCTTGTTGGGCCTGTTAGAAGCCATCGCGATGGCCAAGTCGATCGCCGCGCGCACCAAGCAGAAACTCGACATCAACCAGCAATGCTTGAGCGAAGGCGTGGCGAATCTCACCGGCAGTTTTTTCCAATGTTTTCCCGGCTCCGGCTCGCTCACGCGGTCCTACATCAATCACCAAGCGGGAGCCGCCACGCAATGGTCGGGGGTAATCTGCGCGGCCGCCGTGGCACTGACGATGCTGGCCCTCGCGCCGCTGGCCCAGTACATTCCTCGCGCAGCGCTCGCTGGTGTGCTACTCTTAGCCGCCACGCGGATGATCGACCTCGCGGGGATTCGCTACCACTTCCGTGCCACGAAATTCGATGCCGTGATCGTCACCGCCACCGCGCTCTCGGCCGTGCTCGTGTCGATTGAGTTCTGCATTCTGGTGGGGACGCTGCTCTCGTTCTTGATTTACGTCCCCAAGGCGGCGAAGGTCACGATGGAAGAATTGGTGATTGACCCCACCGGCATGATCCGCGAGCGCTATCCCGACGACATGCCGTGTGACCGCATCAAGATGGTGAACTTCGAGGGGGAACTCTTCTTCGGTAGTTCACCCGACTTTGAAGCGCATCTGGAGCAGATCGAAATCGAGTTGCCAGC
>JBGTMM010000436.1:0-7155 GCA_041743635.1 Bythopirellula sp. | reverse complement strand
CACTGCCACGGTACTCGTAACCATGACCAGGCGAGAGATAGACGATTTTGCCCGCAAGATCCCCTTCCGGTTGAACACCAACTTCGACCAACCCCGCGGCGCTCAGCGCCATCCGCGGTTCCAGCGTTTCGTATTGCAGCCGTTTGGCGAAATTTGTCATCCGGCAGGCCGAGCCAAGTCGTCGGGCAAAAAGGAGAGATAACTTTTCAGCAAACGTTTTTTTACGGACGGACTTGGGTGAATTCATCGATAATCTTGCAGCTTGAGGTAGAGTGCCTGTTCACAAAAAGCTGTCCACGAGTCGGTCGGCGAGATATAGATAACAGAGAGACAGCATCTGGTTCCGGAAGAATCAGTTTATTATAGTCGGCGGAGCACATGGCGAAAGTGTTTTGCGCATTCTGCGCAACGATAATAAGCCCTTGCGCGATTCGGAGGCTGAGATTTCGGGCCAATGGGATTCAACCTGTTGGCAGAGTGCGATTGTTGTCGAGGTGTAGGGAACGCCGTCCCTGGCGTTCCGTGAACGAGATATATGATTTCCACTGCAAAAGAGGGAACGCCACCGAGGGCGTTCCCTACAATTTCTTCGCAAGAAAGATTCTTATGGGACATGGTTCACTTGGTGTTCTGAAAAGACATTTCACGGCCCTGTTCCTGGGTGTGGTTTGCTGCACTCCTTCATGGGCCGAAAACCGCTGCGTCGTGGCGTCGGTCAATCCCCTGGCGACTGACGCGGGACTCAGTGCCTACGTGGCTGGCGGCAACGCCTTGGACGCCGCCGTGGCGACAGCCCTTACCCTGGGTGTCGTGGACAATCACAACTCGGGCTTGGGGGGTGGCTGCTTCATTCTCATTCGCCAGCCCGACGGAAAGATCCTCGCCATCGATGGCCGCGAAAAGGCTCCCGCGGCGGCGACCCGCGATATGTATCTCCGCGACGGCAAGGCGGACTCAAAGCTCAGTACCACCGGTGCTTTGGCCGTGGCCGTGCCGGGCGCGCTCGCCGCTTATGCACACGCCCTCGACAGGTGCGGTGAAAAAAATCTCGCTGAATTGATTCTGCCCGCCGCCGAGATTGCGGAATGTGGTTTTCCGCTGGACCGCATCTATGCCGGCAAGCTCGCATCCATGGCAAAGGTGCTCGCGCGGTTTCCCGGCAGCCGGCAGGCGCTGCTCAAGCCCAATTGCTGTCCCTACAAAGAAGGTGAATGCCTCCGCCAACCAGACTTAGCGCGCACTTATCGGCAGATCGCCGACCAAGGTCCCGACTGGTTTTACCGCGGCGAGTTCGCCACGAAAGTGGGCGAGTGGATGGCTGCGAACGGCGGGATTCTCACTGCCGCCGACTTCGCCGCTTACGAGCCCATCGAGCGCGAGCCACTTATCACAACCTACCGCGACTGGAAAATCGTCGGCTTCCCCCCGCCAAGCTCGGGCGGCATTCATGTCGCGCAGATTCTCAACATCCTCGAGCCGTTCGACGTGGCGGCCGAATTTCGCAGCGGCAGCGTGCGGGGCACGCACCTGATGATCGAAGCGATGAAACTCGCCTTCGCGGACAGGGCTTACTGGCTCGGCGATTCCGATTTCGTCGGCGTGCCGCGCGGACTCGTTGACAAAGAATATGCCCAATCGCTCGCCAAACGGATCGACCTGAGCCGAGCGAGCGAGGTGCCGACGCACGGTGAACCGCCGCAACACCAAGACGAAATCTTCGGCAAGCACACAACCCACATCACCGCCGTCGATTCCGAGGGCTATTGGGTGGCGATTACCGCCACGGTCAACACGACTTTTGGCTCCAAGGTGATCGTCCCCGGAACAGGAATCGTTCTCAACGACGAGATGGATGATTTCTCCAGCCAGCCGGGTGTTCCGAACGCCTTTGGATTAATCGGTGCCGAGAACAATGCGATTGCTCCCGGCAAGCGACCGTTATCGAGCATGAGCCCAACGATTGTGCTCGATGCCGACGATCAACCCGTGTTAACGGTGGGTGCCGCCGGCGGGCCGAAGATTATCACGCAAGTTTTGCTCGCGCTCGTTGGCACCTTGGATTTGCAAAAAGACTTGCAATCGGCAATCGCCACGCCCCGCTTTCACCACCAGTGGCAGCCGAACAGCGTGCTGCTGGAAGAGGGCGTGCCCAAAGAAAACATCGACGGCTTAAAGACCTTGGGCCACAAAATTGAAATGATTGATAAAAGCGGCGTCGCCCAAGGCATCGCCAAGAGCGCCGCGGGAGAGTTAGTCGGCGTGCATGACCCGCGCGTGCCGGGCAAAGCAGGGTCTGTCATGCGAACAAGCCGATAGGAAAAAGGGGACAGGTCCATATACGAGCCTACTCTTTTTCAATTGCAAAAGCAGGCTTGGTAGATTTATTCAATCTATCACCGCTGTTCCGGAACAATATGGACCTGTCCCCTTTTCTATCGCCGCCGACAAGCCACGGTCGCTAAGCCCATCGTCAGCAAAAGTACCGTCGAGGGCTCGGGAATTCCGGGCAGTAAATTCCCGCGAATCTCGCCACCCGGTCGAAACGAGGTATGGAGGTTGAAATACGCAATGTTGCTGTCGCCCGGTAAGGGGTCGTTCGACACTCCGACTCTCATCGCGTTGAGAAGCCGATCGCGAGCCAAAGCCGCCGTGCCGCCACTCGCGGTAAGGAACGGAGGATTGTAGGTACTCGCGAGCGAGAGGTCGAACGAATGGCTGTAATTGCCCGAAGTCGAGCCGAGCACAAACCCCCCAGCGCCAGTAAAACCGATGGCCACTCCAGCGTTGGTGCCTAGTGACGTCGAACAGCAGTGCAAGTGGGCATCAATCGTTGGAGCAACAAGTCCCGAATAAGAAATATCGATGGCAAGAATCTGTGTGATCGGGTTGTAGTTCGCTGTTCCGGTGCCTGTTCCAGGGGTGGCCACCGCCGGGTTTTCTTGTAATCCATCAAGTACCGCCACGAACAATTCCGCGTTTGCAGAAGCACATAGGCCAAGGAGAATTGTCGACGCAAACAAATGAATCTTCATGAGATTTACCCCCGGTTAAAAATGGCTTATCGGTCCGCATTTTAGCCCGCAGCACGTGGATTGCAAGTTTTTTGAGCATTTTGGCGAAGAGTGGATTGGTGCGATAACGCGCGGATCATCGAGGCGCCATCCCGAAAGGTATCATTTTTTGTACGAATCGGTGTAAGTCGTTTGTCCGACCAATCTTCGGTCGCAGGATTCGCCAACATAGCCAAGTTGGGCAACATCAAAATCTTGGTGGATTTTTCAGGCAAAGGTTAGGAGCCGGTGCTCAATTCCCCGATGTGGCGCACGGACCAAATCGTGACCAAGCGATCATCCTCTTCAATGGTAAATTGAACCTTTAAAGGGGGAACCACAAGCTGACGTAAGCCCTCGCGGACTTCGGTACCCTTAAGAGATGCGTCGTCTTTTAGAATTCGGTCAATTTCATCGTCTGCCTTCGCCACCGCGCTACGATCGAGAACTTCGAGCCAAATTTCAGCCAATTGATCGCGCGCATCCTCGATGTAGGTGACAGTGTAATGAATCATTCGGGGGCCAAAGCGCGTAAATAGGCCAACACCTCTGCTGTCGTGTAACGAGTACCGTCATCCGCCGCCATGCGACGATTGATCTCGGCCCACTCCTCGTCAGACAATTTTGCCTCCTCCGCCATCGCAGAATCGATCTGCGTCATTTGGCCTAGTCTTCGCCCTTGAGGATCAACCAAGACGACAGGTAACGAAGACGCCGCGATAGCTCGCGCGATTTCAGAACTGACTGTAATTTGGACCATAAGAATTCTTCGTTCAGACAAGGAGCCTATTGGCATTATAGCATTTCGACGAGTTCTAAACAATTACCCATTGGTCCGAGGGAACTAACGTCCCCCGCCCGCTTGGTGCTCGGCGACTTCCTCGACCTTCTTCATCACCCGCAAGAGATTTTCGCCCAGAACCTTCTTGATGTCGCTCTCGCTGTAGCCGCGATCCAATGTGATCGCCGGTCTTAAACCGCGCCGCGCGGTAGGCATGATCTCGAAACCAACTCGAGAGCCTTGTTACGCGGATCGACCGTTTGAGGCATGAACCTCCACTTCGGTCATCAACAGTAAGTCGAGCAGACTGTAACTGTCGTCCTGCTGGAACACGATAACCGTACGGCCAGTCGGCGACTGAGCCACGAAATCTGGATGGGCAACATTGAAAGTTCGACCGTCGGCCATGCGAATGGTAAAGGGCCGAAACGGCTGAAGATGCAAGGTCGATTTGAACTGCTCGATGGTCATGGATGTATTATACCCCAAGGCCACAAGAAAAATGAACAGAAACTTTTTCTCGATACTACACCCAGAAGAGCTTCAATGTCAAATAGTAACCAGCCTTCCCACCTCCAGATTCGTGTGATTCGTTCGATTCGTGGTTTCCAATCCCACCACACCTAAACTCCGGGCACTGTTGTACCCGGCTCGTTCTGTCGCAATTAACCGCGCACTGAGTCCGGCTCGCCTGTCGGTGCCGGTTTCTCCGCAACTTCTTCGACCTTTTTCATCACCCGCAAAAGATTTTCGCCCAGCACTTTTTTGATGTCGCTTTCGCTGTAGCCGCGATTTAAAAGGGCCTGGGTAATAAACGGATAGCTCGACACGTCTTCAAGCTGAGTCGGCAATACCGAAACGCCGTCGTAGTCGCTGCCAAGTCCGACGTGGTCGATGCCGGCGACTTTCACAATGTGATCGATATGGTCGATGAGGTCGTGAATCGTGCCGCGCTCCATCGGCCCTTTCGGTTCCAGCCTGCGGAGTTCGGCTTGCACCTTTACCGCGTCTTTGAGCGTGACCTTAAGCTCGCGTTCACGCTTGAGCCGATTGAGATAGCGGTCCGACGCCTCGGGCACCACGAACCCAGAGAAAAAATTGACCATCACCACGCCGTTGTTGTCCTTCACGAGTTTCAACACGTCGTCGGGAACATTGCGGGGGCTGTCGGCGATGGCCCGCGCGGAAGAGTGCGAAAAAATCACCGGTGCTTTCGTGATCCGCAAGACATGCTTCATGGTGTCGGGCGAAACATGCGAGAGATCCACCATCATGCCCAACTGGTTCATCTCGGCAATCACGTCCTCGCCGAACGGAGTCAAACCGCCGTGCTTGGGTTCGTCGGTTCCCGAATCAGCCCAGTCAATCGTGTCCGAATGTGTTAGCGTCATGTAGCGCGCACCCAGCCGATACAATTGCCGCAGCACGTTGAGCGATTTCTCGATGCAATGCCCCCCCTCGACGCCAATCAGCGAAGCGATTTTTCCATCTTTATGAATGCGGCGAATATCGCCGGAGGTCAGCGCGAGCTCAAAGGCCTCCGGATAACGGTCGATCATGGCATGAACCAAGTCGATCTGTTCCAAAGTGGCGGTGAGCGCCGTGCCGTCGTACGCGGTACTGGCGGGAACCCAGACCGACCAGAATTGCGCCCCCATCCCCCCCTTGCGGAGTCGCGGAATGTCGGTCTGCAGCGATTCTTGATGCTCCGCAATGTCGAGTCCCTCGAAGGTGCGGCTCCCTTGCTTGCGGATTTCCCAGGGCATGTCGTTGTGGCCGTCAATGAGAATCGCACTCTTGTGAATGCGTTCGCCCTCGGGCGTCATCACGACGGGCGGTCTTTCAGCGATCTCATCTTCAGCAGCGACACTCGCATTTACGGTCATTAGTATGAGGCCATAAATTGCGACGATAGTGCCAGGAATTAGAGGGCAACTGGTTTTCAGGTTTGACATTAGAGCGGGCCCTAGTTGTTGGTTGCGGAATCCGCGGCGAGTTTTTGCCAGGCCCAGCGGTAGAGATTGCGCGAGTCAACATATCGCCCGTCCGAGGAGGTTGCCCCCAGCACGACGATGATCAAAGACCGGTCGTCCCGCGTGCCTTGCGACACCAGGCAGGCTCCCGCCGCAGTCGTGGTTCCCGTCTTAATGCCGTCGTAGCCTTCGGTGCCGAGGAGTTGATTGGTGTTTTTCCACATCAGATTACGCTTATAACCTTCGGCTCCCGTGACAGTGCAGCCGCGTTGCGGCGTCGACACAAGCTCACGAAACAGCGGTTGCTGCATCGCGGCGTGGGAAAGCTTAAGCAAATCGCCCGCGCACGATTGATGTCCCTCCTCGGGCAAACCGTTGGGGTTGCGATAGCCGGTCGTATCCATTTTTAATTCCTTGGCCATGTCGTTCATCGCTGCGATGAAATGGTCGTACGAGTCGGCATCCTCTTTGTCGGATTTTCCCAAGCGCTCGCCAAAATGCTCGGCCAGGGCGACCGACGCGTCATTGCCCGAGGGCAACATGAGGCCGTAAAGCAGCTCGCGGACAGTAATTTTTTCGCCGACGCGAACCCCGGCCGTCGAACCTCCGGTGTTATCCGCCCGTTCGGAGAACTCCACGATTTCATCCAAAATTTCGGGATGCTTCTCCGCCAAGGTGGTGACGAGATAGCCGGTCATAATCTTGGTGGTGCTGGCGAAGTCACGGCGCTGGGCATCTTCGAGGCCCCACAGCAGCTTGCCGGTCTTGGCATCTCCAATCGCCCATGCCTTGCAAGTTGTATCCGGTGGCCCAGTGAGTTCCTCGCGCGGCTCTTTCTCGTTCACCTTGGCATTCACCACCGCGGGGTCGGGGGCCTCTTCCTCGGAAACCAAAGTTCCCAAGGCAGCCCACGTTTCGGGGTCAACTTCGCCCGTTTCAGGCAACTTGTGAACGCGTTGAAACTCGCGAACAGCCGCTTGAGTCTGGCTGCCAAAATCGCCATCCACACCCATGTCGGGTGATGGATCAAGGCGGGCATTGAGCGTGCGCTGCAAAGACTCGACCAACAATCCCGCCGCTCCCAACCGCATGATGCGGGATCCGGTGTCGGCAGTTTGTCCCTCATTAAAATAGTCGTAAGCCTCTTTAGCAATTTTGGCGCAGAGTAAATCGGCCGCGTTGTCGTCGCCTTCACGACGGTCCTCAATCTTGTCGGCGAGCACGCACACGGCAAAAGGGCCGGCAGGACTCTTGATCAGGCCGGCGTCGGTGCGCGAGGACGAGACATAACCGGTCTTGTGAGCCACTTCCGTTCCCGGTGGCAAAAGACGAGTAATTTTCGTGTCATCCT
>JBGTMM010000435.1:0-2663 GCA_041743635.1 Bythopirellula sp. | reverse complement strand
TGCCAACTGCTGCGAGGTGAGGCCTTCGGTGTCGCCGATAATGCTGTAAGTCACGCTTAGCGGACCACTTCCGATGCGGAGGTCGGGATATCCTAGTCCGGCTGAATTATCTGCTAAGATTGAGTTCTTAATCTCTACTTGATCATTGTCACTCCAAAGCCCTCCACCAAGCCCCGTTATCGCGGTCGCGACATTCAGCGTCACGGTAGAACTGATGAGTGAAATCGGCCCACGGGTAAACAATCCAGCGCCGAGACCGTATTCACCCGTCACCAGGTTGCCGCTGATTGTGGCATGGGTAATGTCGGCGACACCGTTGCGGATATATAGTCCCCCTCCTGTATCAATCGCTGTATTACCGCTTAGCGTTGAACCAGTGACTTCCAAGTTCCCTGAAACCCAAAGTCCACCGCCATCGTCCTGGGCGGAATTGTTGGCGACCGCAGAGTTCTGAATGATGGCGTCCCCGATCGCGAGGAGACCTCCACCATCGTCGGTCGTCGTGTTTTCCGTAAGTATCGAGTCAATGAGAGTCAGGCCAGTCAAGGCGAGCACACCACCGCCATCGTCTCCCGCGGAGTTCCCAGAGATGACGACTTGTGAGAAAACAGCCGCCCCATCTATCCAGACGCCACCGCCGTCAACGGCTGCACTATTGCCTTGAAACCGGCCTCCGTTGACATTCAGCGTTCCCTCAACCCAAAGCCCACCTCCTGAACCCCCGGCTTGATTGTCATTGAATATCGTATCGATCAGGGTGGTAGGGCCCGCGGACCAAACCGCGCCGCCGTCTCCGGTCGCTGAGTTAGCACTCAATACGACATCGCTGAGATTGAGCGCTTCGGTGGAGTGAATGGCTCCGCCGTTACCAGTCATCTCGGCACCCGCCAAAGTCAAGCCAGATAGGGTGACTGCGGCGTTCACACTGCCGTTGCCGTCATCGATGCGAAAGTGCCGTAGCTGATCGCCTACGCGAATAAGAGTTATTTCATCCGATCCTGGGCCCTGGATCGTGAGTGGCTTGTCAATGACAAGTTCGCCGCCACCATCGAGGAACAGAAACGGACTGGAAACCGCAAAATCTATAATATCACCGGAAGGGGCAAATGAGATGGCCTCTCGCAAGGAAAGCAGTCCGTCAGCCGAATCGACGACATCAAAGTGGGTCGTCACTGTGATCGATAACATTCGCCGCTCTTCGAGCGATTCGATTTGCAAGCGTCGCCGATTGGGCCGCTGAGAATTTTGTCGCCGAGATTGTCGATCGCTCATAATGCCCCCTGAATCGCAATGGCACCAAACGCGCCGGAGAATTACCCAAGCATCATAACCAAGATTACAGTCACTTCAAAATGAATTTTCCAAGAAATGCCAGGCGAGCGGGGGACGTCAGTCCCCTGCAGCTTTTCCGCAGTCCACGACGATTTTTGTTACGGAAAAAACACGGATTTCCACGGATTATAGCCCACGTAGGCGAGTCTCTCCGAGACTCGTGTAGCAACGAAGTGAGTCTCGGAGAGACTCACCTACGTGATTCTTCATTCAATTTCCTATCCGTGTTTCATCCGTGCCCATCCGTGGCCAAGAAAATTCCGGAAGCTCACTCATCCGGCTGGCCCATTTCGCCTTTCTCCGTGTTCTCAGTGACCTCTGTGGCAAAACTTTCTTCCCAGATTTGTGTCGAAATTGTGCCAGCCATTGTGCTATGGTGAAAAGGATTCCTGGCACAAGCCGCTTGCGGCTTAGCGAGGAGACAAATCGCAGGCCGGAACGAATTCTGCGAGTTCCAGCAAGCACACGAAATCACAACAACAAATATTGACCACGGACAACTGACCACTTTCCACGAACTTGGCAGAAAAACACACCGCCACCTTTGCCATGTTTGCCACCTTTGCCAAGTTGAGTTCCTCGCAAAGAGTGCGTTACACGCGGACAAAGCCTCGTCGGCGTAAACTTTCCGACTGCTTGTGGCATAAGACGATCGCGTCTCGTGCCAGTGAGGCATCCAGAATCTCTGAGCGCTCTTGCCGACGGACACAGCGCAAGACTTCTTGCAGCTCGGCCGCAAAAGCGTGCATGGGATCGCCGTCAGGCAGCTCGGGATGCTGGATTTTGCCTGCGATGAGGATCGTGGGTTTGGTTGAATAAGCGCCTTGATTACCGAAGATGGCGAACTCAAACAAAAGCGTCGCCTTTTCCAGATGAATTTCAAACCCGTGATTAAAAGGTCTTCCTTGCTGGTCAATCGTTCCGCTCGTGGCGGAGACGACCGGACCCTCCGGCCCGTAGTCAAATTGGCTATGCCAAAATTGGGGGAGTCCTTCGCGCATTCTGCCGCGACAGACCACGGAAGTTGGCTTGCCAAACAACAAGCGAATGAAGTGGGCATCGTGAACGTGCAGGTCCAGCATGGGGCCGCCCACCTGATCGGCCTTCCAAAAGTTCGCGAGCCAAGTGGGCTCGGAAATGACGCGCCGAAAGCTTCCGCCGAGGAGTTTGCCAAATTTGCCGCTCTGAATCGTTTTCAGTGCCCAGGCATATTCGGGAAAGTAAGGCAAGACATGCCCGATGAACAAGAGTTTGTTGGCTTGGCGGGCCGCCGCGCTCATGCGATCACAGTCGCGCACGGTGAGAGCCATCGGCTTTTCGCAGAACACATG
>JBGTMM010000434.1:0-2783 GCA_041743635.1 Bythopirellula sp. | reverse complement strand
TTCTGCTCGTGAGATCGCGATGGCCAATTCGTCGCCCGGTTGCAGCAAGCCTTGGTGTCGCATCAGTTTTAGGTCGCAACAATCAGTCAACGCCCAAGTGGCTGGCACATGGCGAGCTCGAAACAAATGCACCAGATGCTGGATGCGGGCCAGGTCAGCCCTAGCGGACTGAGCATGATTAGTGTGCGGGGCTTGTTCGGCGTGGGAATCTTCAAGATGAACGACAAATGCGACACGAGCCAGGGCGGGAGACAGTCTCATCAATGCGTTCCCCTTGGACTTGATTGCGGTGTGTTGCTGATTGCCTTCTGCCAGATTATCCCGCGCTGCTGGCACTTTATTACCTTCGGATAAGGGTCACGGAAAACTCAACGCACGCACCAGTCACCGGGATTGAGGCAATCTGGTAAAGTTTGCAGGAAACGCGGGCTGGAGGGATGTCAATGTTCAAGTTGTCGATCAAAATAAGTCTGTGCTGCCAAAGGTGCGTGATTTTTGGTAGATTGCGGTTCCTCCTAACGGTTGCAGCCTCTCAACCGTTGGCAACCTAATTGTCAGGAAAGCGGACCCGGGGGATTGCCATCTCGCCCAGTCGAGTCGCCGTGGCGATCCCGGGCGTGGCACTTTGATAGGGAAGCTACCACTCCGAATTACTATGAGCCGTCCCGCCGAAGCTTGGAAATTTCGTCCTCACCCGCTGCTTGCGAATTCCCATCTCCAAACCGTGATGGGGATTCACTGGCCGCGACGGGTGGCGCCGTATGCCGCGACGCAGCACAAAGTGGTGCTCGACGACGGTGACACAATCGTTTTGCACGAAGACGCACCAGCTGGCGCCACGCAGGCGACGAAGAGCGTGCTGTTGATTCACGGCTTAAGCGGCAGTCATTTGAGCAGCTACATGACCCGCATGGCGGAAAAGCTCACGGCGCATGGTTACCGTTCGTTTCGGGCCGACATGCGGGGGTGCGGGGCAGGGGAGGGACTCGCCAAATCGCCCGCCCATTGTGGTCAATCGAGCGACGTAGCGTCGGCCTTGCACACGATCAGCGAATTGTATGGCGAATCACGGGTGTCGATCGTCGGTTTTTCTTTGGGGGGGACGCTGGTCTTAAATATGTTAGGCGACGCCGGCGAGATGCGCATCGGCAATTTGGAAAAATCGCTGGTGGTGTGTCCGCCGATTGATTTGTTTTCATGCGAGCGCAACTTCCGCACGTTTTTGGGCCGCAAGTACGACAAGTTTTTCGTGAAGATGATTTGGAATCAAGTGGTTCGGCGCTGGCAGCAGTTCCCCGACATCGCTCCGCCAGCCGTGCCCCGCCGACCACGCAAGATGCGCGAGATCGATGAACTGGTGATCGCCCCCAGCGGTGGATTTTCGTCCGCCGAGCATTACTACACCGAAACGCAGCCGGGGCCGAAGCTCGCCGTAATTCGCCAGCCGGTGACGATCGTGTTCAGCAAAGATGACCCGATCGTGCCGTGTGGTCCGCTGTTTGATTTCCCGCACAGCGATAGCGTGGAGACGATTGTCACTTCGCACGGCGGCCACTTGGGCTTTTTAGGCCTGACGGGGATCGACCAGGATTTCCGCTGGCTGGATTGGCGAATCCTGGAATGGCTCGAACATCCTCACCGCCGGCAGACGCCGCGCGACGTGCTCGATCAATTGCATGCTCTGAAATGAGAGAGTTCTGCTGGAAATTAGCGCTGGCATAACAATCACAGATGCTACCAGCCACAGATTAGAAATTGGTTAAGACCCGGGCCCAAGCGGAATAATTGGCTGCGGGAATTCGCGGGCAACCTATCTTTGCGAAGTAGCGCTGCGCGCACTTCAGCGCTGGAGCAAGTGGCAATCGGCGTCCGATTTTACTGGCCTGTTTAAGGAACGTTCCATGTCGAGTTTGGTAACACCAAACGACGAAGATGCGGCCATTGATTTCTTGAAGTCCACCAGCGCGCGCGGCCATGTTGGACCCGCGTGCGAAAAATGCGGCACACCGATCGACGCGCACGAAGCACTGGTCTGCCGCAAGTGCGGTTGGTACGCGAGCATTGGCTCATTTGTCGAGATCGACCAGAGCTGGGAATGCGATGCGAAGGTGGCAGCGCCGGTAGAAGAACCCCTAAGGATGCCGGCTTGGTGATGGACAATGATCGCCTGCGTGGTGGCCATCGTCGTGGAGAGTATTGCCGCACGCTGGCTGACGATTGAGGGAAGTGCCGCGCGGACGACGTGGTCGGTGACGCAATTGTTCGTGGGCCTATCGCTCGTGTTCGTCTGTCACTTCATCGCCTTTGTGTTGCTGATGAGAGAGGTGAGCGACGCGGGACTGTTGGATGTTATCTTGAAACCGATCAAGCCGTGGATTTTGCGCGTGCATGAGCTGCCCGCCTATCAATGGCTGAGCCATTTGGGAGTGAGCTCGGTGGTCGCGGTTCTGATGTCGCTGGTGGTGATTGGCGGGCTTCCCTATGAGAAGCTGTGGGACTGGGGTTTCAAGAAACCGGTCAAAAAAGATTTGATGGGGGCGATCATGTCCGAAGTTCAGGGCGAAGGCGAGGAACAACCGCTCGAAGAAGCCGTGCAAGATTTTGCTGGCAAGCAGAATATGAACGAAAAACAGCCGAAGAAACCCGCAAAAGCCACGGAACCCAAAGAACGCCAAGAAGACGATTGCGTGATTATCGGTTATCGCGCGAACAGCGAAGGATTGGTGTACACCTTATTTCTCGCGGGCGAAAATTTTGGCAAGCTGCAATATGTCGGTCAGGTC
>JBGTMM010000433.1:0-3776 GCA_041743635.1 Bythopirellula sp. | reverse complement strand
CCGCCGCGTCGAGGATGCGGACATTCGCTTGATGCAGCAGCCACCAGTCGATGTCGGTGAGTTTGAGGCCGGCGGCAGAAACGACGTCTCGGGAACACTCGTCGAGCAATCGCACGGCCCATTTGAACACCGGCTTGCCCTCCATTTTCATGAACCAACCACGGTCGTTCGAGTTGGCAGATTCAAAGGGATTTATGGCACCGCCAACCGGACGATAAAGCAGTTCCGCGCCCGAGCCGTCGGCACCAAGCGTGAATGCGAGTGCTCCTTGCTCGGGACTGCCGGGCGCGAGCAGCACCGCGCCGGCACCATCGCCAAAGAGCGGATAGGTTTTTTTGTCCTCGGGATCGACGACTCGCGAGTTGGCGTCGGCCCCGATGACGAGGGCGCGTTTGCTCGAGCCCGTGCCGACGAATTGCATGGCGGTGGCGAGTGCATAGACGAAACCGGAACATGCCGCCGAGATATCCATCGCTCCGCAGCAGAGACCCAACCGATCTTGCACAAAGGTGGCCGTCGCGGGTAGCAGTTGATCGGGCGACAATGTGGCGAGCACCACCAAATCCACTTCATCGCGGCTGACACCGGCAGCCGCAAGACAACGCTCGGCCGCTTTGACGGCCATGTCGCCGGTTGACATTCCGGGTGGAACATGGCGACGCTCGCGAATTCCGGTGCGCTGGATGATCCAATCGGCATCGCAGCCGAGCGAGGCGAGATCGGCGTTGGTGACGATATTCTCGGGGACAAAGCTCCCCGAGCCGACCATCTGGACACCCATCAGCTGCCGAATCGGCGGTTTGCGTGAGAGGCCGGTGGGATCGCTCATGGAAAAGACCTTGGTGAACGTGCCGCCGCTGGCGAGCACAACGAGATGCGGAAGGAAAGTCTAAATCGTAGCAGATTCGCCGCCGCTGGGCAGCGCCGGGAGCAAGGCAATCAAGCCGCGCGGCGGGTATAGCGGTAGAGTACCGCGTTGCCCTCTTTGCCGACGACGCGGACCCCGCCAGTTTCCCGCAGGCAATAGGCAATTCGCTGGGCGATCCCGCGCGGAATCTGCATGGCGGTAGCGAGATGCCCCGTATGGAACATGGTGGGGAGTTCGGCCGGCAAAAGACGCCGCAGATCGCCAAGCGTGCGGAAGCGGTGTGTTTCGACGACGCGCAGCAAGCGCTGGTCGGCGATCTGGAAATCGTTCTCACGGCGACGACGTCGGCGACCATGACCGGGATATCGCAGCTCTTCCATGTCGACGAGCACCACTTCGAGCGTCAATCGCTTGTGTGGAAATACCCGCGTGAAGTACACCAGCTCGTCGAACAGATCGACCACCTTGCCCCGTTTGGGACTAAGCCGGCGACTAATTTCGTTGCCACCCCGCTTATCGAGTTTCACGAGTTGCTTGGTGGCGATGATCGGTTTGACGACGGTCACCGAGTGTTCAACCAAGAGCGCGGCGATCTTGTCGCGAATCGCGGCAAGCGAGCCGTGCTGAATTTCAATCAACCGTCCACGGCAGATGGCGTCGATGCGGTAACCGGCGCAGGACACCTCGCGCTGCGTGGCATCCGCCGCGTAGTGTTCTTTCAGTTGACGGTGAAGCGATGTTTCCATGAGAGAAATTGCGGAGTGCGGATTGGGGATTGCGGAATGAAGAAATTGGATGACTTACTCCGCAATCCGAATTTCGCAATCCGCATTTGTTAAATACCGAAATCTTTGATCGTGAACAGTGTGGTGAGTTCGTAACCGCGTGCGGCAAAGGCTTCGCGGCCTCCTTCCAGGCGGTCGATGATGGCGAGCACCCGATCGACTTTGAGGCCCACGGCCTCGCAATGCTCGATGGCTTTGAGCGACGAGCCGCCGGTGGTGACGACGTCTTCGACAATCACCAACCGCTCGCCCGCTTGGTAGGGGCCTTCGACATGTTTGCCGAGGCCATGGCCCTTGGGTTCCTTGCGGACCATCACGCCGCGTAGCGGGATTCCTTTGATGCCGGCGAGGGTGAGAATCGAGGCGGTGATGGGGTCGGCGCCGATGGCCATGCCGCCGACGAGATCGGGCATATCACCCGCCAAAAGCTCCAACATGCCCGCCCCAATGAGTTGGGCGCCGCGCGCATCGAGCGTCACCTGTCGGCAGTCAAGGTAAAAGCTGGCCTGTTTGCCCGAGGCGAGCGTAAAGTCGCCAAACTTGAGGGCTTGTTGTTGGATTAGGTTGCCGAGTGCTTGGCGGTCGTACATGAAGCTTGTTTTATGGGAAGAAGGATTTGTCATTCTGAGGGAGCCTAAGCGACCGAAGAATCTACGTTGCCACTGGGTGAACTCAGATCCTTCGGTCGGCAAGCCTCCCTCAGGATGACGGTAACGCTCATCGTCCCTCCTGTAAATCCAAACGGACTTACCGGCGGATCACCACTTGCGAACCGAGCGACAGAATGTCGTACACGTCGGCGACGTCGGCGCCCTTGAGTTGAATGACCCGTCCGGCTGAGTCAGCCGTTGGACCGGGGCCACGCAGAATGGTGACTTGATTCGCGCCACCGTTGGTGCTGGTGAGGAGGATGCTGCGATCCTCGCTGGCGGCGGCGGCCGAGTTGAGCATTCCCACGTTGCCGGGAGTGAGCAATTTCTGATTCACGGCCCAGTAACCCTCTTCAATCGACGAAGCGGGATCAACGTCGAGGTTAAACTGTCCCGCGTAACGGCGGTCGAGCATCAGCACCATTTTGCGTTCGCTCAAGTCGATGCGGGCCGAGAAAGGACCACGCATCACTTTCAATTGTTGACCTGGTTGCAATTGGTCCGAATTTGAAATGCCGTTGATTTTGGCCAGCAATTGCCAGGGGATGTTGTGCTTTTGCGCGATGTCCGCGAGTTTTTCGCCGGCTTGCACCATGTAAGGTGGTTCGAGGCGGTGCTCAGTGGAATAGATGACGCTCCCCGCGAGCTGGCCCAGCAAGCCTTGCACTTCGTTGGCCTCGGTGGCGGAAAGCGACGGATCGCCGTACCAGTCGGAGAGCAACAACAGCGCTTGAGATAATTCACCCCGATCAAGCGCGGATTGCACTGCTAAACGTGTGGCCGAGAAAAGCGAGGCTTGGCCCGCCGTGGTCTTGGCATCAGCTTCCAACGATTCGGTCGGTGTGACAGGTTCCTGGCTGTCGAAGCTCGGAGCGGTCGAAATCTCCATGGTTGGCGAACTCGTGAGTGGTCCCTTGGCTATTGCGGCAGTTCCCGCAGCGATTGCCGGGAGCGCCGGCAAGGGCGGCAACTTGGAGGAATCGCTGGGTTTGCTGTTCGCAACTGGTTGTGCGGAATTCGAAGTCTCGATGTTGATTCTTGGTTCCGCTGGAGCGGCATCTGGAATGAAGTCGGCGGTTTTATCGGAAACAAATGCGGGGGGGACTTCCGATTTCGTGTCGGCAGTAAATGCGGGAGCCGCGGCAAAACTTGGCGCTGCGGTTGCGTTGTTAGACGCTCCGCTATAGGCGGGTGCGGATGTTGCAGCGGCCAGAGGAGCGGTGGCTTGCGATGTCATGCCGGGGGACGCATCACCGATCTCGATCTGCCCCATCTCGCCCATGCCACCGATGTCGACGTTCCCGATGTCGAGATCGCCGGTCATGTCCCAATTCATCGCGTCGGCGGGCACCACCGGCTCGGTCTCGTTGATCTTCATGTAGAGCACGAGCCCGACAATACCCAGAATCGAAATCGTGAGAAGGGGTCGAATGGACTTCACGGCTTGTTCTCCATAACAAGCGATCCCGGCGA
>JBGTMM010000432.1:0-4820 GCA_041743635.1 Bythopirellula sp. | reverse complement strand
CGGCGGCATGTTCGCCCGCTCTGCGGTTTGATTCCGCGGCGATCGTCTTGTCCAGCAGAATCGCGTCGCCCACCAAGTCCATCGCCTTCCGCTTAGCCGCATAGAGCGCGGGGGCCCGTTCGCCCTCCAGTAACCAATCGTGGTACTCCGCAAATTTTTCGGGCGCCAATTTCCATACGCCGTGGGCCAATTTCGCATAGTCGCAGGCATTCCGGTGACTCGATTGTTCGATCTTCACCAGCGGATTGCACTTGCGGCTAAGCGGCACGTGATAAATCACAAAACCCAGTTGATCGCCGTACCGCTCGACGGCCGCCTGGATGAAGGGATGCAACTTGCGGCAATGCGGACACGTGTAATCCATCATCTCGACAAACCGATGCGGAGCAAAGGGATTGCCGATCACCGGATTGCCCGCCGCGTCAATTTCGCGGCTGAGATACTTAAAACGAAAGAAACGCGGGGCAGCGCCAATGCTCTCGTCAAAGAGTGAATCGGTCGAAAGTTCACTTGTCGCCGATGATGCGCTGGTCGTAGATTCACCACCATTGACGATCTCGAACTTATCGGGAGGGGCTTCTTCGGCGGAAACTAGCTCGCCCTCGCCTTCATCTGTGACAATCACCGTGGGATCCGCAGGTTCCGTTGGTTCTTTATCAATCGGTGATCCTGCGACAGGGGCTATCTCATTTGGCGGTGCCGGTGTCTCGACAACTTCCAGCGGCACAACATCGACGACTTCCATGCTGGCGGGCGCGAAAAATACTTGCCCGCCGATTAAGGCCACCAACGCCAAGCTGGCCACGGCGGCGGCGATCAAGGGTTGGTACACGTCGCTCGCCAGCGAGCCTAGGGACGAGTCGGCACTTCCGCCGAAATAGGCTTGCATGTGATCGTAGCTTCGTTCGCTTGCTGTCTCGCGTATCAAATAAAATGCCGCCGTGCAAATCAAAAGCCCGCACGCGTGGACGGCCAAGCAGTAAAGACAAAAATGCTCGACGATCAAGGCTTGCGTGCCGATGAACCAGACCCCCGCTCCCGCGGCCAGCATGGCGAGCGACAGAAAGCCTGTCATGATCCAGCCGCCGACAATCACCGCCGGCCAGACGAGCGCGAGAATCCCCGCATAGGTTAATGCGCCAAACAGACTCACCGGAATCCCCAACCACTTGGATCCCGCGCTCGAGAGCACCTCGTCACAATCAACGGTCGAGCCACCGGTGCAACCGGCGACGGTTGACTGCTGCCACGTCACCCAAGTTAAATACGACGACACGCCGAGCGCAACTAAGGCCAAGACCGTGATCGCCACGGCCAGCAGTTTGCGCATCCCAGAGAGGTGTGACAGATCGGTGAGTTGTGAAAGATCGACCAAAAACATCATTCCATTTCCGCGTAGAATCCAAACAACCAGTAATTCTAGCATAAATTGGTGCACGCTAAATCGGCTGCCGAGGGAAACCATGGACGACGAAATCAACTACATCTGTGGCAATTGTGGCGAGGAAATCGTCATTCCGCTCGATTATTCGCAAGGTAGTTCGCAAGAGTACGTCGAAGATTGCCCCGTTTGTTGTTGCCCCAACGTCATTCACCTGGAAGTCGACGAAAGTGGACACGCCGAAGTTTGGAGCGAATTAGAATAGAGATGGTGAGTAAGTGAATAGGTGAATAGGAAAAAAAGTCGAGAGAATCAATCCTGAACTACTCACCTACTCACCTACTCACCTACTCCCCTCACCGACTCACCTACTCACCTACTCACCGACCACCCATGTCTCAAGCAATCAAACCTCCCGTGGGCGAACAAGTTCACCTCGCCGAATACGACCCTCGCTACGTCGCAACCGATTGGAACAAGCTCTCCGCGTTGGCTCAGATCAATGAAAATACCTCGATCAGTTCAGGCCTCGCCTACCGGCTTTACGCCGAGAATCGCCGGGCGGTTCTGTTGGTCTTGCAAGGCATGGACACGTCGGGCAAGGATGGGACGATTCGCACCGTCATGTCGGGCGTGAATCCACAAAGCTTTCAGATTACTTCCTTCAAACAACCGAGTTCCGAGGAACTTGACCATGATTTTCTCTGGCGGATCCATGCGGCCGTCCCGCGACGCGGTGAGATCGGCATTTTCAACCGCTCGCATTACGAAGACGTGCTCATCGTGCGCGTTCACAATCTTGTGCCCGAACAGGAGTGGCGCAGCCGCTACGAGCGGATCAACGAATTTGAAAAGCTCTTGATCGAGGGTGGCGTCACCATGGTGAAATGCTTTTTGCACATAAGCAAAGAGGAGCAGCGCCAACGGTTGCAGGCTCGGCTCGACAATCCCGACAAGCGCTGGAAATTCAACAAGGGAGACCTTGCCGAGCGGAAATTGTGGGACGATTACCAGCAGGCTTACGAAGATGCCTTGAACCACTGCCATACCCATCATGCCCCCTGGCATATCATTCCTGCCGACCGCAAATGGTACCGCAATCTCGTGGTGAGCAAAATCCTGCGTGAAACTCTGGAAAAACTCGACCCGCAATTTCCGCCACCGGAGGCAAACTTGGATGGCATCGTCGTCGAGTAAGCCGTTAGCCGGCATCGTCCCGATGCCGTGCCTGTATGTGCAGGCGAATGCTTTATAAATCACTTACTGATGGGATGGCTTATGTCGTGATTAGCACTGGCTAAGGGTACTTCGAGCAGAGGAACAAGCTCCGGGCATACCACGACGACAAGTCCCACATCATTAATGACTTCGCTTACTTCACCTGACTCATCCTGTTGAGCTTCAATGCGTTGCTGCACAAGCCCGGTGAGCACTGCCGTCTGGCCGAACGACAACTCGCATCCAGTGTCGCATTGGCGCACTTTTAGTCCTGGTACTCTGACTCCGCTAATCTCAATGGCATGATTGGAGTCGATGGCGCTCACGCGCGTCTTAAGTTCCAAGCGAACCTGATTATTTCCCAATGCTAATGCGAGGAGTTCCAATTCCGTTCCAAATTTTCGAAAGTCAACCACCGCTTTCGAGTCTTTGTTTGCTGGCAGCGGGAACTCGCCTCCAATACTTATGGAGGCTGGCCGGCCGCTCAAGACAACGACGGTGGGATCAGCGAGCACTTTTGCCAGGTTCTTGCGTTTTAGCCAGTTTACAAAACGCAAGCTGTCGTTCGCTTCGGCTTTAGTCACCGACTCGGCCCTTTCTGCCGGTACAAGCACTTCCGTCGCATCGAGTAATTGCTGCATCTTTGTTCCGCTCACGTAACCGTCTGAGAACCAGTCAGTGTCAGTTCCCATATTCCGTAGCTTCGTTAAAGACACTTCCAGCATTTGCACTTTAATACGTATCTGTTGGGCTGTGCCCGTCGCGTCTCGCAGGTGTTGGACCTCGCGTTGCAGTCGGTCCAACTCGACGCACTTCTCTTGCAGGAGAATCTGCTGCTCTTCGCGCGTGCCATCCTGCGTAACACGGCCAGCGACGTCTGCATGCGATGTGTGGGAGTCCTCCGCAAACGAGATTTGCATGGCCAGCAAAATCACCCCAAACATGGCAGTCCGTAACAGCATGGCAGCTTTCTCCTTGACAGAGCGAGGTTTGTTGACGATGAAGGCGACGAAGGATAGGTGGTCGCATTGAATTCAACAAGACAGAAGACCAGCCCTGTGCTAGCGACTGGTGTTCCGAATGAAACAAGAGAATTTCTGATTATGAATAATGATTTCTGATCGGAAGCAATCATAAATCCCAAATCAGAAATCATAAATTCTCAGTTTTTCCCCAACCCGTTGCCACCGTCGGCGTTCAGATGCCGGCGCAGATAAGAAGCCCGTTCGATGTTGCGGTCGTTCGAGTCGAGTTCGCTACCGGTAATTTTCTGCAAATGCGCCGGCTGCGTGTGAATAAAAAGCTTGTTGATCGTGGGGATCTGCAAGTCGCCGATCAGGCCGAGATTCACCCCCATGCGCACGCTCGACAAGAGGTGCATCGTTTCTTCGGAGCTGATTGTCTGGGCAGTCCGCAGAATGCCGAACGCTCGGCTTACGCGATCGTGCAGCGTCTCGTGGCTTTCACGAATCAGAAAATCGCGGGCTTGCCGTTCGTATTCGATCAAGACGGGCACGATGTCCGCCACTTTGGTAATGAGCTCTTCTTCGGTCAGGCCGAGCGTGATCTGATTGCTGATTTGATAAAAATCGCCCATGGCCTGAGAGCCTTCACCATACAGGCCCCTTACGGCGAGATTGATTTTTTGCAGGCTCTTGAAAACTTTTTCGATTTGCCGCGTGATGACCAATCCCGGCAGATGCAGCATGACGCTCACGCGAATCCCCGTGCCCACATTCGTGGGGCAAGCAGTGAGATAGCCCAAGCGTTCGCTGAACGCATAAGTCACATGCTCTTCCATAAGGTCATCGAGTTGGGTGATCTGCTCCCAGGCCGAGTGCAAGTTCAACCCGCTCTGCATGACTTGCAGCCGCAAATGATCTTCCTCGTTGATCATCAAGCTGAACTTCTCGGCCGGATCAATGACCACGGCCCGCGCGCCATTGGCATCGGCATGTTCGCGGCTAATCAGTTGCCGCTCGACCAGGAATTGGCGGTCGAGGTATTCGAGATTCCCGACGTCGATATACAGCGTCGCCTCGTTGAGCCGTTGCGACGATTTCAACTGGGCAACGCAGCTTCGCAAACTGTTCTCAATCGCGGCGCGATCCGCCTCGGTTGCGCGAGAAAGAAACGGAAAATCCGCCAAGTTTCGCGCAAGCCGAATCCGGCTGCTAATCACGATGTCCGACTCTGGACCGGCACCGCGCAGCCATTCACC
>JBGTMM010000431.1:0-3419 GCA_041743635.1 Bythopirellula sp. | reverse complement strand
TGGAACTGATGAATTCCCTTCACGAGCTTCTGCATGGGTGAACTCCACTAACTTTTTGAAAGTAGGCACTGAAAGTAGCGTGATCGACTAGTCGATCTGCTTGCAGTAGGAGATGATGAATTCAAGCGATCTGTTGCCAGCCACAAAAAACCAGCCAACAACCGCCTAACAAAAGAAGCGAACTGCCGGGGTTGAACTCGCGCCATCTCAGGCAACGAAAGCAACAGCGCGGCGTTCGGGTGCCTAACAGCGCAGCGGGGCAAGTTGTTCGTGAGAAAGAGTATGACCAACCAGAGCGGTTGGGATTCGCGGCTTGGGCGGCAAATATCCGCTCCCTGCGGGAACGAAATCCGCACTTGTCCAGAGCAGTCGAATCCGCACCAGCCGGTGTTGAATCCCGACAATCGACTCGGCCGTGCTTTCCTTCGATTGGCTTTCCTTCGCTGGGATGGGCGCATTACTCGCTTCGGCGCTTTCCGTTCCCAACATGGGACCCGTTGACAGTACCATTGCTAGCAAACACAGATTACCCAGGGCAATCCGCAAGCATGAAACCATGCGTCGAAAGGAAGTGCGTTTCAGCATTAGTTTCAATGGCCTATCCCACAAATTCTGCAAGTCATTGAAAATTCAATGAAGAACTCATCCGCCGTAGTATCGGTCATTGAGCGATTGGCGTCTAGGGCGAAAGCCGTTTTTCCTGCTATTAAAGCATTGCTTTCACAGCACTTAGGGTTCTTTAGAGAAATAGAGGAATCTCGCTTTGCTAAGCACGGGCTACACGTTGTTCGCTACGCCGAAATTGCGTAGAAAGTTCGCGCAGACAGAGAAAAATCCGTTTATGCCCGCTCCGTTTGGGGAAATACTGCGGCAGTCCAAGGAGGGCGACGCGGCAATTCTCAAACTCGATTGCGCTCTGATCACCTTGTGGTCGGAATCCACCGCTCGAAAAAACAATTTACCGCGATAAATATGCCATGCTTGCACTCTGCACGGCAGTCATGCCTATAATAAAAGCCGGAACAATTTTCGAGAGGATGCCTTGTCTACGTTCAGCGCACCACTCATCCAGTCAGCGGCCAGCGAGACCTCGCCACAGCGCTATGAAGCCCTGCCGCCGTGGCTCTTGTCGATGATCATCCATATGGCGCTCGTGATTGCGCTGGGGATGATCCAAATCGGCATGAACCCCGGCAACAATCTCAAGCTGCTCTTCTTGCCGACGGAAAGTTTGAGTGCCACCGCCGCCGATACCGGGGGCCTGGCCGACCTCGACGTTCCTCTCGCTGCCAATCCCAAGTCGTTTTCCACGATCGATGACATCGCCGCGCCGCTCGCGTCGAGCGACATGCTCACCAGCCTCGACCGCGATTGGCAGAATCTCATCTCCCGCGAGAGAGGGTCTCCATCGCTGATCCCGGGACTGGGAGATGGTGCGCTCGGTGCTGGAGGTGGCGGCACGGGCACCACCAGCCTCTTCGGCCTCGCCGGCGAGGGGGGGAAATTCGTGTACGTGTTCGACCGCTCCGAGAGCATGAACTCCGTCTTCACGCTCTATTCGCAGCAGCGCATTTTAAGTTCGATCACTCCCTTGAAATCGGCCAAAATGGAGATGGCGCGCAGCCTCGGCGCGCTCTCCAAAGCGAACGAATTTCAGATTGTGTTCTACAACGACGACGTCGAAGTCTTTGGTGCTGGCCATTATGACCAAAAACTCTTTCGCGCCACGAAAGAGAACAAGCAGATGGCCAACGAGTACATCGAGAAGATGCCGGGTGAGGGTTTTACGAATCACCTGCTCGCGCTCGATGCCGCGGTAGCCCTCGAGCCGGATGTCATCTTTCTCTTAACCGATGGCGAAGCGAAGGATGATTTGCATCCCAACGTGGTTCGCAGGCTCACTAAGTATTGCCAACGGCGGAACATCGTGATCAACGTGGTTCACTTCTGCAACATGCCGCGCGAGAACTGCACTCTGGTGCGACTCGCCGAAAAAACCAGCGGTCAGCACGTCTTTATCAGCCTCGAAAGCCTGGCCGCGGCACTCGTTGATCCCGTGGCGTTGTAAAGTTGACTGTGTAGAAAATATGACCTGATGTTTTCAGCAGCATACGGGCACATCGTGCCTGGGACGTTTTTCACAGGCTCGATTGGCTTTAGGGGACCGGTATGTATCACCGACTTCCCTGTTACCATTATTGCATGGAAGCAGCTTACTGAGAAGCGGCGCGACGTGGCCGTGTGTCGCGTTGCCACTCGGCTATGGAACGTTGCTCACGCGCGGCGGGGTTCGAGGTGGTCGCGGAAGAGAGGATCCTGATAGCGATCGGCTTCCTCGTCGATGAGCCATTCGTAAGTCGTTTCGGCGACGGGAATCGTGTATTCGGTGACTACGTTGCTCACTGCCGCCGAACTGCGGACTGTTTCTTGTTCGATGCGTTCGACAAATGGGTAATCGTAGAAATCAACCGGCTCGGGGGCGACGACTTCTTGCACAATCACGCGGCGCTGCTTGCGCGGCTTTTTCGGTTTGGGCCCTTTTTCATTAACGTCGGCTTCGATGACAATCGGTTCGTCGGGACCGAGCTCGTCGGGGATGAGTTCCACTGTTTCGCCGAAACGATTCGGTAGGCGTCGGCAATCGGCTTCGAGCGTCTGGAACATTTGCCACATGTGTTCGTGGCAGGTGAAGAGCAGCACCTGATGCCCCCCGGCGGCGAAATCGCGCAGCACCTTGGCGGCGCGTTGGGTGCGGACAGCGTCGAAGTTTACCAGCACATCATCGAGCACCATCGGAAGTTGCACACCCCGTTTGGCGAAGGTGGCAACCACGGCTAGGCGAATGCTCAGGAAAAGCTGTTCGCGGGTGCCGCGGCTCAGTACCTCAACCTTGAGCGACTGGCCGGCGGAGTTTTCCACGAGCAGAATGTCGTCGGCGATGGGCGTCCAGACGCGGACATATTCCCCGCCGGTGAGCTGCGACAGGTAGCGGCTCGCCTCGGAAAGCGTTTCCGGCTGGCGGTTCTTTTCGTAGTGATGCCGTAGGCGTTCGAGAACACGGCTCACCGTGGCATGAGTGCGCCATTCTTGCTGCGCGATCACAAGTTGCTTTTCGAGGCAGCTCAATTCCAATTGTCTCTCGGCGAGGGAGCGATCCTCGGCCAGCAGGCGCTGCTCATGGCGGCGAGCGCCTCGGCCGTCCACGAGCGATTTGAGTTCCGTTTGGGCCGCTTCAAGTTGCTGAGAAAATTGCTCCCACAGGTCGTCGAGCTTGTCGATGTTTTCCGGCGAGAGCAACGACGCGAAGGTGTCCTCGGGGGCGTGCGTGCCGATGGCGGCGGCAATCTCGCGGGTGACGCTTTCGCGTTGGACGCGGAGCTTGTGGGCCTGTTGTTGCTCTTCGATTACGCGGCGATAGG
>JBGTMM010000430.1:0-6183 GCA_041743635.1 Bythopirellula sp. | reverse complement strand
CGCCACGCGATCCGGGCCACCGGTCCGCGTGGCGGACCGGCTAGGGTTTGTCACTCCACGACTTCAAACGTCCCGGCCAGTGGTGCCAATGAACTGCCCCCAACATACAACTCGAACTTCCCCGGTTCGAGAAGCTGCTCTTCTTCGTTGTTGTAGAACTTGAGATCATCCGTGGAGATGGCGAATTCCAGCACTTCGGTTTGGCCCGCTTCGAGCCGCACCCGCCGAAAGGCTTTTAATTCTCTCACCGGCCGGGCGATGCTTCCCACGAGGTCGCGGACATAGACTTGCACAACCTCGTCCGCGGCCAGCGCGCCCGTGTTCGTCACCGGCACGCGCACGGCCAGTACTTGACCCGCCTTGATCTTGTCGGTGGAGAGTTCCACCTCGCCGTATTCAAACGTCGCGTACGACAATCCATAACCGAAGGGAAAGAGAGGATAAGCTCCGACGTCCAAATAATTCGAATTGTAACCCTGTTTCAGGTCAAACTCCTCGTCGTACGTTTGATCCTTGGCGAAATCGTACTCGCGCGTGGGCCGGCCCGTGTTTGTGTGATTGTAGTACAGCGGTATCTGCCCGACGGCTTTGGGGAACGTCACGGGCAGCTTTCCTGAAGGAGATTCCTTGCCCCACAAAAGGTCGGCAATCGCCGGCCCCGCCATGGTTCCCGCATGGAACGAATAAAGCACCGCATCAACCTGCTCGACTTCCCGGCCAATCGTGAGTGGCCGGCCCGCCTGGACGATCAACACCGTGGGTTTCCCCACTGCGGCAATGGTTTTGATTAATGCATTCTGCCCGCCCGGCAAGTTGATAATCGCGCGGCTGCTGGCCTCGCCCGAGATGTGCGCCCGCTCGCCGACCACTAGGAACACCACGTCGGCTTCCTTGGCGGCCGCCACCGCTTCCGCGAAACCCTCCTCACTGCGATCAAAATCATCTTTCAGGCCCGCCACGTACGTGACTTCGATTCCTTCTCCAGCCGCAGCGCGAATCCCCGCGAGCGGCGTCACGCTGTCTTCTTCCTTGCCGTCGGGAATCCACGTGCCCAATTGTTCGCGTTTCGCATCCGCGAGCGGCCCGATCACCGCGATTTTGTCGAACTCTCCTTGGTACAAAGGCAAAACTTTATTCTCATTCTTGAGCATGACGATCGACTGCCGCGCCAATTGCCGCGCAGTCTCGCGATCTCGTTCCTCGAGGAAGATTGCTGGTCGCGAAGTGTCTGTGTAAGGCTTTTCAAACAAGCCGAGCTGAAACTTGACGCGTAAAATTTGTTTCACCAAATCATCAATTACGCTTTCTGGCACGGCTTCTGATTTCACTAAATCGACCAGGTTATTATGGTACGTGAGACTGGCCATCTCCATATTCACCCCCGCGAGAGTGGCCGCAATGGCTGCTTCACGCTCATCGGCAAAAACTCCATGGGGGATCATCTCGCGAATCGATTCCCAATCGCTCACCACGAACCCACGAAAGCCCCATTCCCCTCGCAGCACGTCACGCAGCAAATATGTGTGTGCCGTCATGGGCACGCCGTTTACATCGTTGAAGGCACTCATCAAGGTGGCCACGCCAGCATCGACCGCCGCGCGGAAGGGGGGCAAATAAACATTTCGCATCAACGAGGGCGATATCACCGTCGCGTTGTAATCCCGTCCTCCCTCGGCAGCACCATAAGCGACGAAGTGTTTCACGCACGCGGCGATGCGGTCCTCGCTCGCTAGGTCGTCCCCTTGATAGCCATGCACCGACGCGGCGGCCAGCACGCTGGCCAAGTGAGGATCTTCGCCGAACCCCTCGGCAATGCGTCCCCATCGCGGGTCCCGGGCAATATCCACCATCGGCGCGAATGTCCAATGAATGCCCGCGGAACGGGCCTCCCTGGCGGCCACCGCGCAGGCTTCTTCCACCAACTCGGGATGCCAACTCGCGGCTTGGCCCAGCGGGATCGGAAAGATCGTGCGATAGCCGTGGATCACGTCCCGCCCAATGATGAGCGGAATCCCCAGCCGGCTCTCTTCAACCGCGACCCTTTGGAATTCGTTAATCGTGGCGACGTTGATTTCGTTGAGCACGGATCCCAGTTGGCCGTTGCGAATCAAATCGTAAAGCGCGCTCCCCGCGACCACATTCTTGGCGTCTCCCGTGGCGTCCCCGCCTATGCCATTGGTCTGGCGGAGTTGCCCCACTTTTTCGACGAGCGTCATCTGTTCCATGAGCGCAACGACGCGCTCATCAACGTCGAGCTTTTCATCGAGCCACGTTTTTTCAGTAACAGCCGTCTCGGCAGCGGTGAGCGAACCACCTGTTGTCGAGAATAACGAGACATTGAGGGCCACCAAGACCAAAAAATAGTTTTTGGATTGTCTTGGGATCGATTGAGAATTGTTCGGTGCCAAGGTCATCGTTGTTCCTAGAAATTTAGTTAGCCACGGATGAAACACGGATTAAACACGGATAATTAATTGCAGACAGTCAAGGAATAGTAGAGAAATCCTTTTCCCGTCTGCCATAATGAATATGCTACTCATCAGAACTCACTATATTAATCATCCGTGTTTAATCCGTGAAAATCCGTGGCTTTTTACTTCTCCTTGTTCAACCCTGCGCTGTAGGATTTAACAAACTTGCAGAATAACTGCCGGCACCCGGTACGGGAAGCAGCTTATTCGGTGGGAAACAGTTTCAGCCGCTCAGAAGCACGCTTAGCATGCTCGTGCTCCATGAACAATTTCCAGATTAACCCGGTCCGCACGTTCTCGATGGCCAGAATCATCGGCCCCACGTCGATGGCAATGTTGTCGTCGCATGCTACCTGCTGATCGACGTTAAAGCTATCCGCAAAGGCATACCCACCTTGTTCCGGGTCGCGCCACACGAGCGGTTGGCCATCCTCGCCTTTCAATTCCCGAAAAGCTCGCAGGGCGGCCATGCTTTCCTCGGGCGTAAACATGATTGACGACCCTGCGGCATAAGGAGCCACGGTGCCCATTTTTAAATCATTGTTCTTCCGGATATTCGGCTGTAGTTCCTGCACGATGTAATTCCAGCCAGGCTTCTCTCCCTCTTGGCCCATGCAGGGACTCAAGCCCCAGCGGTCCTCGGCGAACGTGCCGAACTGCGGCGCTAGATCGATGCAAGCCTGTCGGTGGGCCAATGTTCCCCGCCGTGAATTCTCAAACCAATCTACCCGAGGACCCGTCCCCCCAAACTGCGCCGGATCATCGGCCGGCATATCATGGTAGTTTATGTAACAGTGGCTAAAGAAATAGGTGAACAACAGGCCGTTCCACGATAGCACGAACGGCGGCATTTCTTTGTGTCGTCCAACGTGTCGCTCCAACTTGTAGTAGCTCGTGGGATCAACCGCCCATTCCTCGGTCGGGCCACCCACGGCTATAAAGTAAATCAGCCGCTCTTCATCGGTCGCCAAGTGCCACTCGTATTCTTTATGTTCGCCATTCTTTAAACTGCCGTTGTCCGTGGGGTTCCAACCAAAATTGATGAATCCCGTGTCGCTGCGTTGATATTCTTTCCAATTCGTTTCCTTGGCGAATTGTTCGACGATGTCGGCCACCTCGCCCTTGAAATAACTGGCGGCGGGAAGCGCCCCCGCCAGAAACAGCGCGTGGTCCACCGTGCTGATCTCGTTGTCCCAGGCGGGATAAATGTTGCCGTTGTCGGGGTTTACGAAATGCAGAAACACGCCATGGCGACGATTCGTCGGCGCGTCGCGCAAGCTACGCAAGATCGTGAGGGCCCGTTCTTCGCCTTGCTCGCGCGTGATCCACCCCCGCTCAACGCCTATCGGGAGCGACGCCAGTTGAAAGCCGACTCCCGCCATGCTGGCGACCGGCGTGAAGCGCCGATCTTTGGCCAATCGAGCCGGAACGCCTACTTCGTTCCATAGGTAGTTGAAGCAGCCATGCTGGATTTGATCGAGGAGCTGCTCATCGCTTTCAGAGAATTCATACGCTGGCGTGTCGCTGCGGCTGATCTCGGTAAGCGATGGCGTGGTTTGGGCGTAATTGTCATGGGAAAGCGACTCAACGCAGATTCCCAACGAACAGACACCGATAACGCACTGAAAACGATTGAAAAACATCGGGAATTCCTGCTGGTAGAGCCTGGACGAAAAGGGAAATAACAGATTAAAATAGACTGAAAGCGCTGTCAATGTTTTCACTCGTCGGCTTGGCTGTTCCCTACCTCTTTGGGAAAGGCTGGTTCAGAAAGCATCAGCGAGTTTTTTAGCCCCCTTTCAGGGAAGAAACACCTTCGTAGAATACACCACTCTTGGTTGCGATGAATATTGTTGCGATGAATATTAATACGCTTGCCACTCACATCCTCGAACTCACCCGCCACGATCATCGTTGCCTGGAACAACAGCCTGTGCCGATACAATTGCTCACCAACGGACACTTGGTGACGATGCTCACCGCCGGGGGCACGGGCTACACACATCTTGAGAGCCAAGCCGTCACGCGGTGGAAATCCGATATTTCAGCCGATTCCCTGGGGTTCTTTTGCTACCTGCGCGATCTGGAAACCGGCGAGTTCTGGTCACTCGGTTATCAGCCAACTTGCCAGCAACCTGATGATTATGATTTTTTCTGCACTGCGGGAACAGCCTCCCTCGTCAGTCGTCAGCAAGAAATCTCGGCCCGACTCGACGTTTGCGTGCATGAAGAATTCGACATCGAACTGCGCCGCGTCAGGTTGACCAACCACGGCAACGTGACCCGTTCGATTGAGCTCACGAGTTATGCCGAACTGGTATTGCTCGACCCCGTGGCCGATCAGGCCCATCCGGGGTTTTCCAAGATTTTCATCGAAACCGAGCGAACCGCTTCAGGCGTATTGCTGGCTCACCGTCGCCCTCGCCGCAACGGCGAGCGGACTTTGTCGGCGTGCCATTTTCTGGTTCACGACGGCGCAAGCGTTGGCAACAGCGAATTTGAAACCGACCGTAACCGGTTTATCGGTCGGGGCCAATCCTTGCGAAATCCCGCGGCATTGCAAACTTCCGAGCCGCTTTCCGGCACCCTGGGCAGCGTGTTGGATCCTATTTTCAGCCTCCGCACGGTGCTGATTTTGCCTCCCACGGCCAGCGCTACCGTTATTTTCGGCGTTGGTGCGGGTGACGATCACGACGAGGTGATTCGATCCGGAGAGCGCCTCGCCGAATTCTCGGCGTGCGAGCAGTCCTTTGAACGAGCCGACGGGGCTGCCATCGAAAGGCTGAAGCAAGAGGGCCTCGCCCCAGCGGAACTTCCCGATTTGCTGGCCGCCGCGACTCGCCACCTGTACGGTTTGTCCGAAGTTGCCAGCTCAGCCGAGATCAACGGGTCCAGCGAACACATCAACGGCGCAGCGACCCAGCAAAACGGTCAATTACATGCCGACGCAGTTTCACAATTCCTTGCTCTGTATAAGGTCAAAAAACTCTCCCAGGGAATAAAAGGAATTAATCCGCTTGCGGTTTCGCGATCTGCTGACCCAAAGAACACGCCAGCTCGCAAACGGGTTCATCAAAAGATGGACCCCACTGAAAAATTGGAATTCACCAACGGCTTCGGTGGCTTTGCCGAGAATGGCCGTGAGTATGTGATTTATCTCCAGCCAAATGGCCAAGGAGGTTTGCAGTTGCCGCCGATGCCATGGAACAACGTGATCTGCAACGAGTCGCTTGGTTTCATCGCCTCGGAAACGGGTGCAGGCAACACCTGGGCGAGCAACAGCCGCTTGAACCGGCTGACTCCTTGGCAAAATGACCCCGTGATGGATCCCCACAGCGAGGCGATTTACCTGCGTGACCAAGACTCCGGCGAGTATTGGTCCCTGGCCCCCGGGCCCGTGCCGAGCGGATCAGCTTACGAAGTACGCCATGGCTGGGGTTACACCATCTATCGACACACACGCGACGGCTTGGCGCAAGAGCTTACCCAGTTCGCACCCTGTCATGATCCCGTGAAGATCAATCAGATTCAGATCACCAACGAGGGCGCTACGCCGCGACGATTGAGCCTGTATGGTTACGTGCAATGGGAATTGGGCGAAGGCCTCAACAACAGTCATTTGGCGACTCAAACCACGATTGACGACACGCAACAGGCTATCTTCGCCACCACTGCCGCGCGTGGCGAGTTTTCAGCAGGTACGGCCTTCTCG
>JBGTMM010000429.1:0-2093 GCA_041743635.1 Bythopirellula sp. | reverse complement strand
CAATCACGGCTTGAACCAGGGCATTGGAGCCGACGCAAAACGGCGGCGCTGTTGATCGCGGCAATCGTGATTGGCAGCGTCCTGGGATTACTCACTCAGCCACAGCGCTTTCTGTTGCGTGGTACACGGACCGCGCCGATCCCGGTGCGCGATTCAGTGGGCGCGCAGTTGTTTCATGCCAAGATGGTGGAAAGCGAGCCGGCCTGGCGGGCCGTGTGGGAAAACTTTCCCGAGTCGGGGGCCTTTTACAAACAGTTGGCGCAGCAAGGTTTGGTGCGTCACTTCCTGTTTGTGTCGCAAGAGTACGACAAAGCCTTGCCGCTGCTGCGGGAGTTGACCGAGCAGGCTCTTAACAATCAGTCGCTCCGCGCGTTCACCCTGGCGGCCGCGAGCATCAGCCACCAACAACTGGACCATCAGCGCGAGGCCGCGGAAGCCTACTCGCAACTCACCGCGCCACTCATGGACAATCTCATCCGCAACGAGAGCGAGCTCTACGAGTTGCTCCAATCCTCTTCGCGTTAGCTGGCAGTGTCCCACTGCCGAGTCAGGGCTCTCACGGCAGTGGAACACTGCCGGCTAACAACTTTCGCGGCCAAATCCAAGCGAAAAATCCCGCGCAAAAATCCCGCATAATTTAGTGTACATACGTATATTATTGGCCACCAATTTATGCTACTTTCTTGTTCGTCCCAGCCATCCGCTCTTCTCCAAGGACGAACGCCATGCCACACGAATTCTGCCCCGCCGACAAACCAGAATCCTGGGACGACGATCCCTGGGACGTTTTCCTTAACGATGACGACCAGCGCGATCCCTGGCCCGAGCCGGGCGACTTTTGGCCCGACGACGATGACGCGGATGCAAGTTTTGCTTTCGCCGCGCGGCCACGAAAGGAGTTTCCATGTTGCCACTAAAGCTGGTCGAAGAAGTGCGGCAATTGCTCGACGAGGGGCAGCTTTCGCAGCGCAAGATCGCCGCCCAGCTCAGGGTGAGCCGCGGCACGGTGAGCGCCCTCGCCAACGGCAAGCGGGGTCTCTACGGTCGCGAGCCGGATCCTTTCGGCGATTTGAACCACAGCGTTTCGCCCCCGGAGCGCTGCCCAGGCTGCGGTGCGAGGGTGTTCTTGCCGTGCGTGCTCTGTCGGGTACGCGAGCACACCGCACGACAACAAGCCAGCAAACTGCTGCGGCCCCATGATCGCGCGGCCTAAAAGGTTTTACGGTCCTCCCATCGACCTTAAAATCGCGACCGCACTCATCAACACATACAGCACCAACAGAATCCACCAGCCAAACACAATGATACCGGGGAGTTCAAAACCCATCACATGAATTGCTAGGCCCACGACCGCGATCAACCCCAAGATCACCGAGGCATTATCGGGTCCCAATAGCATCGTCACAGTAAGCACCACCGCGGCCACCGCAAAGGCCCAGAGAATTTGCTTGAGCGAGAAGGAAAAACTGAGCGCCGGTTTTTCTGGCAAGAGTTCTTCCGCCGCCGGCTCGAGTCCTGCCATGCGGACCGTCGACGCAATGGGCTCTCCCTCGGCATTCTTCCGTGAAGCAGCAATGCGGGCATCGATCTCCAATCGCTTCCGTTCGCGCTCCAATCTTTCGCGACGTTCTTTCCGCAGCACTAACCACCAACCATAGGCGAGCGAACCCAGGCCCGCGACAAAAAGCCCGTTGCATCCGCCCCCCAACGTGACCACCGACATAAAAACGGCCAGCACGGCCGTCGCAATCAAGAGATGCCGCGTTGTGAAGCGAAACCCCTTGAAATCGTCGAACGACAGGGTGTCGGCTTCACTGGGTTCGTCAAATGTCTCGAGCCGCGCGGCCCGCGCTTCGGTATCCTGCACCTGCCGATTTGCTCGTTGCCGGGCATGTTCCAACACCTCGGGGTCAACGCCTTCGAGTTCAAACTCAAAATCCTCGTCTTCCTCATCGTCTGGCGTCGCTTGTTTCGCCATGCAAAAGCCTCTTGTCCGGAACCATTTTCCCCTCCCCGGTCCGCCGGGGAGGGGCTAGGGGAAGGGTCTCCCAAGGTCGAGGGAGAGGCTTTTATTGTTGACTGCCCCGTCGCTA
>JBGTMM010000428.1:0-4146 GCA_041743635.1 Bythopirellula sp. | reverse complement strand
GAGATCACCGGCAGAAGTAGCTTGCCGACTCACTGGCAAAGGTCTTATCAACGTCATCGAATGACAATATACTCTCCCCTTGCTTTCTAATTTGTGCCGGATTCACACTTTCAGTCCTAATCCATGTCCGATGCCGCTTCTACCCCGCTGGAAATTGCGGCAGCACATTCATCCAACTCACCCACTTTTGGCGAGGCATTCAAAGTTTGGTGCCGAGTGGCGATGCTGAGCTTCGGCGGGCCAGCGGGACAGATCGCCGTCATGCACCGCATTCTCGTGGAAGAAAAAAAATGGGTCGGTGAATCGCGCTTCCTGCACGCGCTCAACTACTGCATGTTGTTGCCGGGGCCCGAAGCCCAACAATTGGCAATTTATATTGGTTGGCTCTTGCATCGCACCCTCGGCGGTTTAATGGCCGGGCTGCTCTTCGTGCTGCCAGGCTTCGTGAGCATTCTGGTTTTAAGTTTTGTCTATGTGACCTATCAAGATGTTCCTCTCGTGCAGGGAATCTTTTTTGGACTCAAGCCGGCCGTCGTGGCCATCGTTGTCGAGGCAATTTTCCGTATCGGCAAGCGCGCACTCAAGAACAACACCATGCGGCTGATCGCGGCGCTCGCGTTTCTCGCCCTCTTCCTTTTCCAAATGCCGTTTCCCCTCTTGGTGTTGCTGGCTGGCTGCGTCGGCTTTATCGGCGGCAAATTGGCCCCCGAGGAGTTTGTAGTGATCGAGGGACATGCCACCGCTCAAGACTGCGATCAGCTCGACGAGGGAGAAACTGACTATCGTCGCCCCACGGCGCTGCGTTCGCTCAAAGTGGCCTTGCTTTGGCTGACGATTTGGCTTGTGCCCGTCGGAGTTTGTTATCGAGCGTTGGGGCCCGATCATATCTTTACGAACCTCGCCTTGTTTTTCAGCAAGGCAGCCATGATCACGTTTGGCGGAGCCTACACCGTGCTCGCCTACATCGCTGAACAAGGCGTCGAAACCTATCACTGGCTGGAACCCGAGCAAATGCTTGATGGCCTCGGCATGGCGGAAACCACGCCCGGACCGTTGATTCAGGTCGTGCAATTCGTCGGCTTCATGGGTGCCTATAATCAACATCCTGGCAGCATCTCGCCACTTTGGGCAGGCGTAATGGGAGCGGTCATTACCTGTTGGGTCACTTACGCGCCCTGTTTTCTGTGGATCTTTTTGGGTGCCCCCTACATCGAGCATTTTCGCGAAAAGCAGGCCCTCAATGCCGCGCTCTCCACCATCACGGCTGCCGTGGTGGGAGTGATTCTCAATCTCTCGATCTGGTTCGCACTTCATGTATTGTTCGCGGAAGTTACCAGCCACACGTGGGGATATCTTCATTGGCAGCTTCCGCAGTGGGGCACACTCGATCTCAAAGCGCTGGCCATCACCATCGTCGCTTTTGTCCTGGTTTTTGGTTGGCGGGTCGGCCTCTTTCGCACGCTCGGAGTTTGCATAGTGATGGGTATTCTGTTGACTTGGGTAAGCTGAAATTGCGTTCTCCCTAAAATCTAGGTTAAAGTAACGGCCCTCAATCATTCGTGTCGAATCGCCTTCACTCGCGAGTTTTGCCGGAGCCCACCATGGATACTAGCGAAGTTAAATACACCCCAGCACCGGGTGAAGCGCAGCTCACGTGGCGCGCGGTGATCGTCGGCTCGCTCACGGGCAGCATCGTGGCGTGCACGAACATTTATGTCGGTCTCAAGATCGGCTGGTCTTTTGGGGCGTCGATTATTGCCGCCGTGTTGAGTTACTCGATCTTCGCGATGTTCAACCGACACTTGTCCGTGTTGGAAACCAACATCGCCCAGGCGGCCGGCTCGACGGCGGGACATATGGCAAGTTCGTCGGGGCTGCTCGCCGCCATACCCGCGATGATTCTGTTGGGCAATTCGGTCTCGGGGATTTCAATAATTCTCTGGGGGGCGGTCGTCACACTCTTGGGAATCTTTTTCGCCGTCCCACTGCGGCGACAATTCGTCGAAATCGAAAAGCTCCGTTTCCCCACGGGCACTGCCACCGCCGAAACGATTCTGGCCATGGTCAGTGAAGCAGGCGATGCCTTGGTCAAGTCGCGAACCTTGATTTGGTCGGCTGTCTTGGCCGGTGTTTTCACACTGGTCTCCCATTTCCTTCCTGAGTTGAAGGACCCACCATTGGCGGAATGGCTGGGAATTGGTGCCCTCGCCACAGCCGCGATCTGGGGATTCCACGTGACGCTGGGACCCTCACTCTTAGGGGCCGGCATGTTGATGGGGCCACGGGTCGTCTTGTCGTTAGTCGCCGGTGCCATCACCGGCTGGGGAATTCTTGGACCGCTGGCTCAAAGGCAAGGATGGACTCCCGGCGCGGTGATGTCCTTTGCCGACGGCCCCCGCGGTTGGATTCTCTGGCCTGGAGTGGCGGTGCTCGTTTGTGAATCTTTGACTTCCTTGGCCCTCTCTTGGCGAACTTTCGTCAAGACCTTCACCACGCGCGCAACACTTGGCGAAACAGACCATGCCGACCCAGAAGCGATACCCAATAGTTGGTGGATCGGTGGTCTCATCGTTGCCTCGGCAATGATGATGGTTGTCGCCCACACCTATTTTGCCATCCCGTGGTACCTCACGTTGGTTGCCATTCCCATGTCTGCCGTACTCGCCTCGGTGGGTGTGCGCTCGGTTGGCGAAACTGATGTGAACCCCGTGGGGGGGCTTGGCAAGGTCACGCAACTGGTATTTGGCGGCATCGCGCCCGGGCAGATGACGACGAATCTGATGGCCGCCGCGATTACAGCCGGCGGTGCCAGTCAGGCCGCCGACATGATGCAAGACCTCAAGACGGGCCATTTATTGGGCGCCTCGCCACGCAAACTGTTGGTCGCCCAATTGGGTGGCCTCGTGGCCGGAGTGATCTTTGTCGTGCCCGTGTTTGAAATACTCACCCATGCGTGGGAACTGGGCAGCGATGAATTACCCGCTCCCGCAGCCTTTGCCTGGAAAGCGATGGCCGAGGTGCTAGCCGATGGTTTCGGCTCGTTGCCGCCTCATGCCCCGATGGCGATTGCGATCGCTGGAATGCTCGGGGCGTCGCTGCCTGTACTGCGTTTGTACCCCAAGCTGAAGCCGTTTGTTCCCAGTGGATTGGCGTTCGGCATTGGTTTCATCACGCTGCCCGAACATGCCTTCAATATGTTTTACGGTTTAGTCATTTGGTATATCTGGCGCCTGGTCAACCCCCAAGCCGTCGAAAAACTTAGCTTCGCGGTCGCCTCAGGCTTCATTGCCGGCGAAGGTCTGATGGGCATCGTCAATGCGCTGCTAACGATCGCTGGGATCGAATCGTTGTCTTAACGCTAAGCCACAAGCGGCTAGGGATAGCGTCCAGCGGCCTTGAGGGCTTTGACATACGGTGAATTCAGTGAGTGGCCTAGATGCAGTGGCCAATTGTCATAATGAGTAACAAAGGGCCAATCCTGTGCAGATAGTCGTTGTTTCAAAGGATTGTTGTTGATGTACTGGATGGTTCGATGCATCTCGTCAGGATGATCGAGAAACACCTTCCAGCCACCCCTCGTCCATAAGGGATGACCAGTCGGACGCAGTCCCTCCAGCCGCTTGCGGCTTAGCGTCTGCACTTTCTCAATCATCTCCTCGGCAAGATCACGATGTTTGCGAATCAACAGATGCACATGATCCGGCATGATCGCACAGGCATAGCATGTGTAGCCGTATTCTTGAATCGCTGAGCCTATCGCCGAGGCAACCATGTCAAATTCCCTGGGTAAGAAGGTGCATAATTCGTGTTCCAGCAGACTTTGGGCTTGTTGATAGAAGATGCGCAGGTCATGGCTGGCGGGTTGAATGGACTTGCGTCCAAAATAAAGCTGGCCTAACTCAGTGAGTAGATCATTGCGGAGAATGCGAGACGTTGATCCGCGCGGATCATTGGGAAGCCACCAGCCGTAGAGTGTCCACATGATGTGGTGGCCGATGATGATCGGTTGGCGAGGCATGCCATCACGGTAATTCAAGAGACGCTAAGCCGCAAGCGGCTATAGTCGTTAGCCGCTTGCGGCTGAGCGTCCCCGGCAGTCGGGAAACAAACACCCGTGCAAAGCCTCCGCCGGATGCAACGCGCGTC
>JBGTMM010000427.1:0-2653 GCA_041743635.1 Bythopirellula sp. | reverse complement strand
TCGCGCCCATAGCTCAAATGGATAGAGCGTTGGCCTCCGGAGCCAAAGGTTGCAGGTTCGAGTCCTGCTGGGCGCACCAGCCATTCTCCATTGGGGATGCAGACGCACAAAAAAATGAGCTCGCAGCCCTTCTTGGGCCGGCGAGCTCATGCTATTTTTTTCCTAGACGATTGATGTGCCTAGGCCTTCTTTCGCCATCTCCTCTGGGCCCCGTAGAGGAGACCAGTTCCGAGAAGGATCATCGATGCTGGCTCCGGAACCGGCGCAACATCTTCATTCAGTAAGGTGAAGGTCGCCGCCACATTCTTGCCGTGCGAGGACCCCGACGGGAATGTAACGTTCGCAAGGTCCACCCTAAACTGCCCCGTCGTCCCGAAATTGAAGATTGAGGGCGCCGTCCAGGTGACGTTGCCGCACCCACCGGCCAGCAAGCCACAAGTGGCAAACAAGCCACCTTGGTAGAAGCCGTCTGTTACTCCACCGACATTGGGGCCAACCGCCGCCGGTATGAAGGTCATCGCTACCGAAATTGGCTTGGCAACCTGGTCGTCCGATTCGATGCTACCTTCCGTAGTAGCGATGTTGAAGAGGTCGAAGGTGACGGCTGAGCCCACCGTGGGCAGATTGATCGCGTAGTTCGGCGGTGCGACGTTTGTGCTCGTGATTAAGAGCCCATTGCCTGAGCTGTGATCGGTCACGGTGTAGCTTGCGAGCGTAATCGTGGCGGCCTTAGCCGCGCTCGGTAGCGCAAGCGCCATTGCGGAAAAAAGAACCAGTACGACGAACCTTCTCATGTGTTTCTCCTTGTGTGTGACGCGCCACAGCGAAGCACGTGTGTCACCGAGGAGAAAAATTTCCGCTGGTCATTCTCCCGTTCCTCGGCTCACTCAACGTTGTCCAAAACTTTCGAGGGCTTACAGCGAGGAGCGTTAGAGCAAGAGCCATTCCTAGCATGATTGTGAAATCGCAGTGCTTTACGAGCGAACGAGTGACGTTCGGCAGACTTCTGTCAACATCTCGCCACAATGCGAATGTTATTTCGCCTAAGCAAATGACTTTTTGCGAGAGTCGCACGTGACGGGAAACGAGAACAAAAATGTAAGCGAGAAGTGAAAAAGACGAACAAGAATTGTACGTGAGATCGGAAGGGACAACAAAAATTGTAAGTGGAGAGAAAAAAACAAACAAGATTGTAAGTGAGAGAAAAACTGAGACCCCGAAGAAGCAGTTCGCTCATTCATCAGACATCGCGCGATCAGACCTTCAGATGCGATCAGACCTTCACATGCGATCAAGACTTTGACATGCGATCAAAACTTCACGCACGATCTTCAGTACTCACTTTCTGTTGTCCTCACACCACCGTTAACAATCTGCGGGGAGCTACGGCTTGGCGGTGCTTCGAACCTTGGTAGCGAAGTCGGCCCGCGACCCCGGACAACTGGATGGCCAGGAATCCGGCCAGACCTACCGCCAGACGCTGCTTGGAGCTCGTGTGCAGTTTTGCGCTGAGCGCAATTTCCCGCGGTTTTTACTGTGGTGCTGGCGTATTAAATTGCGCTTCAGTCTGCGAGCCGTGGGAATATAGTCACCACTTGGGATACCTTTAGGGGGAGCCTACGGATGCCTAAACGTCGAATTTCCCTGTGAAAACCATGTAACTTCATTATGGTAAACGGCTTGCACACGAGGAGCGGACAAGAGTGATGATGCGCGCGCCGGGAGATCGAAGGGCTCGGGTCCGATTTGAGGTATTCGGCGCGTTCTGGGGAACGTTTGACGCCGGCGACGCGGTTCGCGTCCATGACCTGACGCCTCATGGCGCGCTCATCGAGGCGCACCAGCCCCTCGCCGTCGAATCGGTCCAGTCGGTCGGCTTAGTGTTCCACGGGCAACCCGCCCTTGCCCACGCCCGCGTGCGCCATGTTCGTCCTTCACCCGCATTCGGCGACCGCTTCCTGGTCGGTGTCGAGTTCATCTCGGCGTCGACAACGTTCCTCGAAGCCGTCGACCGGCTGATGGCAATGCGTCCCTCCAGCACCGAACTTGCCTAATAGTGCGCATAAGTTGCCACCCCGCCGAACAAGTTCCACTTTCAGTTTGTAAGAAATCTTCCTCTCAGCGTATTTAGTTGCAAAAAACTAAATAAAGCAGACTAAAGTAACCCCTTCGGGTGACTACTTGTCTCGAAAGGGGAGACAAGTGGCTCCCAAACGTTGGCGACTTCTTTGCAGTTGTGTTGGTTCCTATGAGTGATCTCCCCATCACCGACAGGCGCCGTGTGCCTCGGGCTTCAATCGCAGACACCGAACTATCGGTTCTGGCTTTTCCAATTCCAGTTCGCTTACTTGATATCAGTCTCGGCGGAGTGCTGCTCGAGGCGTCGCACCGCGTCGAATACGGCACGCGGGGCACTTTGCGGTTCAATTTCGGCGGTGTGCCGTTTTCAGCGGACGTCAGAGTCGAGCGAGTCGAGGCGCTCAGTGACGGACCGGCGGAGAGATTCAATATCGGTGCGTCATTCGTGGCGTTGAATCGCGACGACCAACGCGTCATCGAGCGGTTTGCGGACCAGTGAGGGCTAACGTGGAAGCTACTCGAGAGTTTAACGGCGGCGGCATTGGCATCATGGGCGGCAGTATGGCGGCCCGCA
>JBGTMM010000426.1:0-2707 GCA_041743635.1 Bythopirellula sp. | reverse complement strand
GGCGGCGATGACCTCGATCACATTCCGTCGGTAACAGATCAGTGCCACGGCGGCGGCCAGGGCGATTAACGACGATATCCAGTCGAAGGCGCCGGCAAATCCCTGCGGCCATAGAACGTGGTAGCCGAAGAACAGCGCCAGATTGAAGATGACTCCGACGACGGCGGCTGTGATGGCAGTGAGCGGTGCCGTGAACTTGATGTCGCCATGCGTTGATTCAACCAAGGGGCCTCCCGCCAGAATGAACAGGAACGAGGGCAGGAAGGTAAACCACGTCACCAGGGTCGCGGCTATGGCCCCGGCGAGGAATACGGACTCCGGACCGAATAGTGCTTTCGTGTAGCCTCCGACGAAGCCGACAAAAGTCACGACCATAATGAGCGGCCCTGGCGTGGTTTCACCGAGCGCCAAGCCATCGATCATTTGCGTGGGCGTAAGCCAGCCGTAATGTCCGACGGCGCCCTGGTACACGTAGGGCAGCACCGCGTAGGCCCCGCCAAATGTCACCAGGGCCGCTTTGGTGAAGAACCAACCCATTTGTGTCAGCGTGTGATGCCAGCCATAGGTAGCCATTAGCCACGCCATCGGGACAGCCCATAGCAAGCCTCCGAGGACGGTGACCTTGAGCAATTCCGTCCAACGAAAGCGCGCGTGCTCGGGTGGCGGGGTGTCGTCGTCGATGAGCGTTGGGCCAACCGATTTGTCGACTGTGTGGTGACCGCCACCGGCCCTGAACATGTCCGGCGCGATCCGCCCGCCGAAGTGGCCGATAAGGGCAGCAGCCGCGATGATGGCGGGGAACGGCACATTGAGCGCAAAGATCGCGACAAAGGCCGCGGCGGCAATCGCCCACAGCACATTGTTCTTGAGCGCCCGCGAGCCGATCCTATAAGCGGCTTGAACCACAATGGCCGTCACTGCGGGTTTGATGCCGTAAAACAGACCCGCGACCAGCGGCACGTCACCGAACGCGATATAGATCCACGATAAGACGATCAGGATCAAAAGCGACGGCAGTACGAACAGCGCCCCGGCCACGATTCCGCCCCACGTTCGATGCATCAGCCAGCCGATATAGGTGGCGAGTTGCTGTGCTTCCGGGCCGGGCAAAACCATGCAGTAATTCAGCGCGTGCAGGAAACGCCGCTCGGAAATCCAGCGCCGTCGCTCGACCAGCTCCTGATGCATGATGGCAATCTGGCCGGCAGGCCCACCGAAGCTGATGAAACCGAGTTTGAGCCAGAAGGCGAAGGCCTGCCAAAAGGTCACCGGCAATGGTGGGGATGCGATACCTGTGACGAAGGGCGCTTCAGGCTTGTCCATCAGGGGGGTAATACTTTGTCAACGGACACAAGCAACCCACCCAATACGCCGCAAGCCGTCGCCACCAGGAGATCGTTGTCGGTGCCGATTGCGTGTCCGCCATGCTCGCATTGGCAATACCCATTCATTGGTTCGCAGGATCTGAATTATAGCAAAACCTCCATTGCTCTGCGAAAAAGTTGCTATGGGCGACCATGAGGTCGTCTCAGTCAGATGGCCGTTCCCGACCTAAACAATAAATCTATGAATAGAGTGTGAAGGAAAGCTGGTTTTGCCTCTCCTATGGATTTGATCATCCAATTGGCTTAGAGGCATGTGAGGCCTGAAAAAGAAGGTGGCGAATCCTTCATTCATGCTCTTTCGGGTTATGCCATCCACCAATATTCTCCACCAACGCCTGAGCTTCATTGGGGCCCCAGGTTCCCGCGGCATATTCAAAGACGGGAGTGGGCATCTTCAAAATTGGATCCACAATGCGCCAGGCTTCTTCAACTCCATCCTCCCTGGCAAACAATGACGTGTCTCCCTCCAATGCATCACCGATGAGACGTTCATACGCCCCCTGTTCATCCCCCCCTTGGCGACACACATACAGTTCGATGTCTTCACCGATCATCCGTTCGCCAGACCTTTTCGCCCGGGCGCCCACCGCGATCGCGACCCGGTCAGGGCCCAGCCGGAACCGGTAATGGTTCGAGGCATCCGAGCGGGTGTCGTCGAAGAGCTGATGAGGCGGATGCTTCAATCTGACCAACACTTCAGTGGCTGTGACCGGTAGGCATTTCCCGGCCCGTATGAAAAAAGGTACCCCTTCCCAGCGCCACGAATCGATATGAATCTGCATCGAGGCGAAGGTTTCGACCGGCGAATCCGGTCTCACTCCGGCCTCGTCACGATAGCCCCTGAACTGTCCGCGCACCAGGGATTTTCCGGTGAGTGCCCGGATTCCCTTGAACGCCTTGACCCGTTCATCGCGCAGGGCTTCCCCGCCGGCGGTTACCGGTGGCTCCATGGCCAGATTGGCGACCACTTGCAGCAAATGATTCTGCACGACATCACGGATCGCACCCGTCTCCTCATAAAACTTCCCACGCCCTTCCACGCCAAAACGTTCTGCCATCGTGATCTGAACGCTTTCGATGTAGTTGCGATTCCAGATTGGTTCAAGAAACGAATTGGCAAACCGGAAGAACAGGAGATTTTGAATGGATTCTTTTCCGAGGTAGTGGTCAATGCGGAAGATGGCCGACTCGTCAAAGAGCTTACGCAGGGTACGATTCAGGGCTTGGGCGGACGCCAGATCGCGTCCGAAGGGTTTTTCGACGACGACCCGGGCACCCTGGGCACAGCCTGACTGCCCCAAGCTTTCCACAACCGTCGGGAA
>JBGTMM010000425.1:0-2611 GCA_041743635.1 Bythopirellula sp. | reverse complement strand
GGTCCCTGCGCGCGATCGAGGGGCCAAATTTGCCAAGGATTCGCTTCTCCTTGAAAAAGCTCGAGGTCTTGTTCCAGCACGGACAATTGATTGATGTTGGCTTCCTTCTCGGCGGACATCTGTTGGATCAGGTCGTCTTTTTCGCCCACGAGTGCGGCCAGCCGTTCGCGCTGGGATTCGATGCGAATCGCCGTTGTTGGCCCCACGACAGCCAGGATCGCGGTCAGAACTCCTGCGGTGGCGAGGGCCGGCTTGCGCTTGCACCAGCGAATAATGCGTTCGGTGCGGGAAACTGGCCGGGCCAAAATGGGCATGCCCACCAGGAAACGGTCGAACTCGTCGACGACGTGCTGAGCGGTCGCATAGCGGCGATTCGGATCGCGCTCCAGGCATTTCAAGCAAATCGTTGCCAAATCTCGCGGCAGATGCCGGTTCAAACTGCGCGGATCAGGCGCGTCCTCGGTCAACCGTTGATGCACTTGCATCTGGGCGTTGCCGCGGAACGGCTTTTCGCCCGTGAGCATTTCAAACAGCATCACGCCCAAGGAATAAATGTCGGTGCGGCGGTCGGTCCAGTGGGCTTGACCCATGGCCTGCTCGGGCGACATATAGGCCGGCGTTCCCAAGATTTGACCGTCAACCGTCATGGTGATTTCGTTGACTTCGCGCTTCGCCAACCCGAAGTCCATCAAGTGGGGAATGTTCCCCTGGTCGAGCATGACGTTTGACGGTTTCAGATCGCGGTGAATCACCCCATGTTCGTGGGCATGGTGCAGGGCCGTGGCAACCGTTTGACAGATGCGACAAGTTTCCCGGAGGTCGGGTTTATGCCCCGAGAGCCAATCGGCAAGCGCGACTCCCCGCACGAACTCACAGACGATAAAGATCGTCTCGCCATCCCTGCCGACTTCATAAACGGGAACGATGTTGGGATGCCTAAGCTGAGCCGCCGAGCGCGCTTCGCGAAAAAATTGCTCCAGCTCGAGTTGACTCAACTGCCCTTTGCGCGGAATTTTAATGGCCACGACGCGATCAAGCTCACTGTCGCGGGCTTTCCAAACCGTGCCAAAACCACCCACGCCCAAACGCGCTACCAAATCAAATCGACCAACTTTCTGCAGCGCCGTCGCCGCCGAGGTTTGATCCTCGCGTACCGCCAAATTAAATGTGCTACCGCAGGTATTGCAAGTGATATCCTCGAACGGGGTATCGGCCAACAGCTCGACGCCATTGCTGCAATGGGGGCAGCGAATGTGCAATCCCCGCGATCGGCCAGGAGTGTGGTCGACGGTCGCCAGGATATTTGTGCCCGCGTCGGATGGCTCACGCAAACCCGTCGGTGTCAGCGCAATCGTCGCATCATAGCCTGATTTGCTTGGGTGATCTTTTTCTTGATCGAAGCCGAGATTGGCGAGCTCGGCGGCTTTTTGCACGCCGCACTCTTTTTCAAGCGCAAAGAAATCCAGCAACTTCTTGGCGGCTTCGGGATGCGCTAGTGCGAATGCCTGTTGATCAACCCGCTCTCCGCGGTCAATGCGATCCAAATAATCCGCAATAATCTCATCGAGATTCGCTTCAGAATTGTTAGAGCGGGAATTCATCAGATACTCCGCAACGGCAACCGATCCTACGCCTCACAGAAACAGCAGTTCAAGTCATTGTCACCGCCACCGGCAGGTAAATAGACGCCCGGCAGGATTCGAACCTGCGACCGACGGATTAGAAATCCGTTGCTCTATCCAACTGAGCTACGGGCGCGTGCTGGTATTTTAGCCGGTTCTGCTCAGCTTAGGGAGACGGATCGAATCAGCTTCCTCGCAGCCATCCCAAAATTGCGCCCAGCATCGCAACGAGTGCCAACCCGCTCGGCTCGGGCACGGCGGTTATCGCCGTCAGAGGTTGGATCACCATAAGAACCTTGCAACGGAATAAGCCCAAGTTTATCGCAATCGGTGAGTTCCACTCCAGTGCGCTCCCAGGCCAATCCGCATATTTTTAGGCAGCCGGTCCTTTTTGGGGACCCACTTCTCTCCCAGGCGGAGTAGGCTCCCCCTGTCCTGTGGATTACCATGAAGGGGACGGAAAAGTTGGCATTTACTACTCTCACCGACCTCGCTGATTGCCGGCGCATGCCCGATCCTTCTCTGCAAATTCCGTCCGAGTCTAAGACCGTCTTGTCGGTCCTGTTCTACCATCGCCATCAGCGGGTGTTCGCCACGCCACTCGACACGCGGCTGGAAATCGGCCGGCAACGCTCGGGCGAACCCGCGCCACGGCGGCGGATCGACCGCACCGACCACGCCCGCATTGTGCTCGCCCCCTACGACGACGTCGATATTTCGCGGTCGCATATTTCGCTGCGCGCCGTGAGCGAACATGAGATCGAGGTAAAGAATCTTAGCAAGACCCAGCCCGTGCGGTTGTCGCGGGACATCATGCTCGCCCCCGGCGAGAAAACGATCACCAGCCCGCCCCTGTTGGCGCAATTCAGTTCGTACGCCGTGCGAGTCGAACCGCCGCTCGAAGAAGAACTCGATCTGCAGCCGCTTCCCGAAGCCACCGCGCCGCCGGGAACTAAAGTGTTCGAGCAAGGGTTGGGGCGACTCAACAT
>JBGTMM010000424.1:0-7178 GCA_041743635.1 Bythopirellula sp. | reverse complement strand
ATGCGGGCAAGAAGAGCACCCTGTTCAACACTTTCTCTTACGAATATATGTGCCTGGAAGAGCGGTATCCGAAATTAGAAATTGCGAGGTTTAATTGGGATCCTGTTCCGGGGGAATTCATTTTCTTTCCGGCCTCTCTCTTCCACGCCACGCAAGCTACCGAGATTGACGGAGAACGCATCACTCTGGTTGCAAACATTATGATGATCAAAGAAAGAAAAGCGGATCATCTCACTCTGAGAGTTGAACAACCCCCTGGAAGGTCGGCTTCCCCGTTAGAAAACAAGTTCGGCTCAGAAACGAAAAAATCCGACTTAACGGGTTAGAGATGGAGCAGCACTCAGGTAAAATGGACCGACCGGTATATCGGTGCCTGCGACCGCAGACGGCGATAACCAAATAATGTTGGCTGGGCATCGTTATACAAAGGTTATTGCCCCAAAAACTTGCCAGGGTATTTTGCAATGGACTTATCTGCGATCCACGCACCGGTCAGTGATTTGTTCAGCGCTGCGATGAATGAGACTCTACCAATATTGGATGAGAGGCAGGTGGCTAGTTTTCACCGAGATGGCTTCCTTGCGGGCGTGCCACTGTTGTCGACCGAACAGTGCGATGTCCTTTGTGAGGAACTCGACGAGTTCTTGCAGTCGGAACATGAGGGCTCAGAACTTTGGTACGAGTACCATACCAATGAATCCACGACGCCCGAGACCGCGCTATTCCACGCCCTGGGTGCGTGGCGGCTGCGGCCCGGTTTTCATGATCTCTTGTGGAATCCTGCCATGATTTGCGCGGCGCGACAGCTACTCGATGCCCAGCCCAGGTTCTGGCACGATCAACTTTTCTGCAAACCTGCCCATCATGGCGGTGTGGTAGCTTGGCATCAGGACTACTCTTACTGGACCCGTACCGAGCCGATGCAACATCTCACCTGTTGGATTCCGCTCGACGACTGCGACGAAGAGAATGGCTCCATTCAATACGTGCCTGGAAGCCATCGTTGGAAGCTGTTGCCAAGCACCGAACTAGCTGGCGACATGGAAGGCATCCGCCATGTGCTCGATGACCGCCAACAGCAAGCCCTATCCAATCCCACGACGGTAACCGCCCGCCGCGGCAGCGCCACTTTTCATCATCCTCTCACGGTGCATGGATCGCAAGCCAATAAAAGTCCCCGTCCAAGAAGAGCCACGGTGGTTAATCTCGTTGCAGATGGAGTCATCAGCGGCAGCGACGAGCCACTGCTAACGGGAGTTCCACCCGTTCCACGTGGCACGCCGTTATCTGGACAATTCTTTCCGCTACTAACATTAAGTAACTGAGTATCTACACACCGAAACCTCTAAAACGCAAACTATTGATTTTTGTCGGCGCTCTCCGTCAGGTAACGGATGGCATCTTCCACGGCGTCGACCTCGTTGCGGGTGGTAAGCCAATCGACAACGATTTCCGCGTTCCAGGTTTCACCTGGGGATAATGAAATCACGCGCCCTTGGTCCGCTTCGACGGACCGTTTGTTGGGGAAGTTAGTGCCCGGCTCGAGTCCCGTTACGTATCCGTCCTTGCTGGAAACCATGTTTTTCCAAACAGTAAAACAAGGCAGTTGGTTTGTGTTGAAGGTGAGTGCCGCCCCTTCAGTGCCCTGGGAATTCTTGAGCAGAACTTGCGTTCGGCCCGCCTCGTCGGAGAGCAACTTCAGTAAGTAACATTCTTCGGGGCTGCCCGCGACGGGAGGTCCCATGATTTCCCAGCCTGCCAGCGAGTCCTTGGATGCCGCGTTGAGTCGCTCGATGGAGCGTACGGGGGCAACGATTCGAGCCCCAGGGACGAGCAGCGGCTCACCGAAGTTTATGTGGTAGAGCATTTGCATTTGGGCAGACATGCCACCGAAATTCTCAACCTGGTCGGAGAACGTGAATGACGTGGAACCAAGCGTCGTGGTGAGGGTCGTCGTGAGACGGAGCTTTTGGAAATGAAAGCGGGTTTCCTCCACGATACCTCGTAGCGTCAGCGTGGTGGCAGAGTCGTCGACGGTCACTTCGACGTGGTGTGCCGGTCGATTGGCAATCCGACCATGCAGAGGATAAACAAGCCGCCCCTGTTGGTCGAACTCCGGAGCCCCATTGCTTTCTAAACCACATCGAACAATGAACTCGTCGAAACCTTCGAGCCAACCCAGGCCGCTTGGGTCGGTGAGCGGCACATACATAGGATGCACGGGTCCTTGAACCGGCGATTGCCAGCCGAGGGTTTGATCGTCGCCGATTTTCGCGTGCCAAATACCCATTCCGCGCGTGGGAAGGACGAAGAGTCGCAGCCGTCCATTGTTCACCTCAACCAGTTCGACTCCTTCACTTAGGCCGCCGTGGAGCGTGCGCTGAGTAACTTTCCATTGACCCTTGGCCGAGGGCAAATCGTCAGCACCGATGCAAAACGGACTCTGGTGGATGTCGCGTGAAACGTCGGTGAGCGTCCAAGTTCGGCTAGGCATGATGAAGGTCCGAGAGACCTCGGAGATCGCTTAGAAAATATTGCTCTCATCAAGCCGACTGCCGGCGTTACTCACCCATTGCTCACGATATGTCTTGGGGGTGTGATTCACGACTTTTTTGAATTGTCGCACAAAATGGCTCGCATCGCAAAAACCCGTGCGGTTGGCAATCGTTTCGACGCTGCTGGATGTGTTGCGCAACATCGAGCAAGCTGCATTGATCCGAACACGCGTGATGTACTGAGCCGGTGTAATTTTGAATAACTGCTTGAAGGTTCGATTAAATTGGCTAACCGATAAGTGTACCAAGCCAGCCAATTGATCAAGAGTATTTTTTTCCGCGAAGTGATTGCTAATGTGCGTGATGACTATACTGAGCCGTTGATAGGGGGCCAGCGTGGCGCCTGCCTTATCGAGGTCGTGCATAATGCCTGCGATCCCAATTGGCCGATTCTTTTTGTCATAAAGCGGGATCTTAGTTTCTACATACCAGCGCAAGATCCCCGAGGCGTCAGGCACGCCACAAACGTGGTCCATGAGTGCTTTCCCGGTCGACATCACTTGTTGATCTTGATGGCGGTAATGATCAGCCACTTCGGACGTAAAAAAATCGTAGTCGGTTTTGCCAATCACAAGGGCCTCATTAGCCTGGCCGAGCACGTCGAGCAGTGCCCGATTAACGTGCATAAACCGGCCTTGCCGATCCTTGGCGAACGAGTAAATGGCAGGCAGGTGATCGAAAAGCGCCATCAAAGGAGCGGGGCTTTGCAGATGAGCAAAGAATTCGCTTTGTCGGTCCTGGAGTAGGCTGGGCGCGAAGTCCATTGCGCTAAATATACCATAACTTGGCAGCATTATACATTGATTATCGAAGCGTCTATTCAGAATAATGGCAATTATTCGGACTGTCTTGATGAATTAATTATCCATGAGACGTTTGGCGCTTTCTTTTCCAGTAGGCGGGTTTTTCCAGGAGGCGGGAACTCCACTGCGCATCGGGTCCCTCAAAGGGGGCAAAATAGATTGAAGCTGTTTTTAAAACCGTGGGCTAGCGCCCAGCGGCTAATAGAATCAGCCGGAACGCGCTAGCGTCCGGTTCTGGACGCAGGTTTGAAACGCCTTCTTGCATTTTCATAAGGAATTTTGCGATGAGTGACCGAGCGCTGTCAAACCGAGCCCTGGACCAAGGTCAAGGTGTTGTGCGATTGACTCCCACTTGGGTGCCACGTTCCTTTTGCGTTCCGGGCAGACGAATCAAACTGCATCCGGAAGACTATTATGCCCTGGGAGCGAATCGAGGCGGCATCGACGAACGCTGGTTTTCATCCACAACGCCGGCAGACAACGGCCTTTTGACCAGTACGAACGAGGGTCTGAGCCACATCATTGTGGAAGATGGCGGAGGCACGGAATTGGTCTTACTGCGCGACGCTGTCGCTGAACTCAAAGGGCAACTGATCGGCGAAGATTTGTGGAATGCCCACAACGCCTGGCCGATGTATTCCAAGTTCTTTGACAATCAAGGCGCGTTGCCGTTTCATATCCACCATAACGACGAATATGCGGGGCGGGTCAATGCCAAGGGCAAACCGGAAGCGTATTACTTCCCGCCCCAAGTGAACAATCACGGAGGTGATTTCCCATACACCTTCTTCGGCTTGCAGCCCGAGGTTACTAAGAAACAGGTACGCGATGCTTTGGTCCGATTTACTCAGGGTGACAACCGTATCACGGATTTGTCGGCAGCGCATCGCCTCACGCCAGGCACCGGCTGGGATATACCACCTGGAATTCTTCATGCTCCGGGGAGCCTCTGCACCTACGAGCCGCAAAAGGCGTCGGACGTTTTCGCCATGTATGAATCGGTTTCCCACGACAAAGTGATTCCCGAGGAATTGCTTTGGAAGAATACTCCCGCAGATCAAGTTGGCAATTTTGATTACCTGATTGAAGTGCTCGACTGGGAGCAGAACATCGATCCCAACTTCAAGGCTAACCATTTCATGGCACCTCTGCCCGTGGCTGACCTGGAGCAAATGCGCTCCGCAGGTTATGAAGAAAAGTGGATTTGTTATCGCAGCGAATCGTATAGTGCGAAAGAATTGACGATCCTTCCCGGCAGTACGGTAACCATTAAGGACCAGGGGGCCTATGGTCTAATTGTGCTGCAAGGTCATGGCAAATTGGGCATCTGGAACATCGAGACACCCTCTTTGATTCGCTTCGGACAGCCGACGCATGACGAGTATTTTGTTTCAGCGGATGCCGCCAAAGCAGGCGTGACCTTGATCAATCCCAGCCGCACTGACCCGATTGTTTTGCTCAAACATTTTGGGCCAGGAGTTCATTCGATCCTGGCGATGCCGCAATCTGCTTGATCACCGCAGAACTGATCGATTCGTTAAGTGGAATACTTTATGACCGTTGATTCCCACAATTTCCCCAAGATTCACAATGCTGCCTGGCCGGGGTTGGTAGGCAAGGGTGGCGACGGCGAGCCTCCGATCGAATTGGACACACTGCTTGATCTGACGGCCAATGCGGAAGTCGACGGAATCAAGTTCGACGGGATTGACCTCTTCCTGTTCGAACCTCATGTCGATATCGATGCTACTGACGACCAACTGCAATCGTTAGCCGAGAGGGTCTCGCAACGAGGCCTGGCAGTCGGCACCTTGGTCGCGCCTGTCTGGCCTCCTACTGGTGGCGGGTCGTCCATGGGAGAGCCAGAGGAACGCGAGCGCTTTTTGCGGCAGGTTGAAAAATCCTGTCGGATTGCTGCTGGACTGAAATCGTTGGGAGTTAGGTCCTATGGCTGCGTGCGAATCGATTCGGCATGCGATCCCCTGACGTGGGCCGCGGATCCGGAAAATAATCAGCGCCGCATCGCCGATACCTTTTTACGCGCCTGTGACATAGCGGAAAAGTATGATGAACGGCTGGCCGTCGAAGGAGAAATCTGCTGGGGCGGAATGCATGGTTGGCGACACATGCTACAACTATTGGAAATGGTCGGTCGGCCTCAGACGCTTGGTTTTCAGGCTGATTTGGCCCATACGCTTCTCTATCTGCTCGGTCATAACGCGCCCGAAGATGCGCTCTTGAAGGCGGATCACGATTGGCGGGATACCGATCTGTTTTACGAAAAGTACCAACAGCTAACCGATGCCCTGCGGCCTTGGACGATTGATTTTCATGTTGCGCAGAATGACGCCACGGTATTTGGCTCCGGATCGCATGATAAGACCGGCAGGCATTGTTTGCCGGATGATCCCAACGGCAAACTAGAAATCTCCAAGGCGGCGGGCTATTGGCTGCGTGACAGTTCGGGCGAATTGACCAAGGCCTGCCAGCACATTTGTTGGGATGGCTGCATGTTTCCGAATGAAGTCATGGTCAATCCGGCAACTTGGAACAAAGTGCTCGCCTCGATGATCCGAGTGCGGAACGAGCATGGTTGGTCAGATCGAGTTTGATTGAAAAGAATGAGTACTCTCGCATGAAAGACTTTCTACCCGTGAATAAACCACTAGCAATAGGCATGGTTGGTCATGGCTTCATGGCCCGGGCTCATACGAATGCTTACAAGCGGGTCAATGATTTCTTTCCGGAGTTGGCCTACCACCCAGTTTTGCAGGCTGTCTGCGGACGCGATGGCGCGAAGGTCAGCGCGTTTGCCGACCAATGGAAGTATGCGTCGCATGAGACGGACTGGCGACAACTGCTCCGGCGCGACGACATCGATGCGGTTGATATCTGTGTTCCCAACAATCTGCATAAAGAGATCGCTCTGGCGGCAGCCGCGGCGGGGAAGATGGTTCTCTGCGAGAAACCGTTGGCGATGAATACGGCCGAAGGGCGGGAAATGTGCGAGGCCGTCGAGGCTGCTCAAGTGGCCAATACGGTTTGGTACAACTACCGGCGCATCCCGGCTGTCACACTGGCCAAGGAACTCATCGACGCGGGTCGGCTCGGGAGGATTTATCATTTTCGGGCGAATTTTTTGCAGGACTGGACGATCTCCGGCAAAGTGCCGCAGGGGGGCACCGGGACTTGGAGACTCGATTCGTCCGCGGCGGGGTCGGGCGTCACGGGTGACTTGCTCTCGCATTGCATCGATACGGCCCTGTGGCTCAATGGGCCAATCAAAAATGTCAGCGCGATGACTGAAACCTTCGTCAAGGAGCGTCTGCATGCCGAGACCGGACGGGTGCAACCCGTGGACATCGATGATGCTTGTGCATTCCTGTGCCACTTCACGAACGGTTCGCTAGGGTTGTTTGAGTCGACTCGCTACGCCCGCGGCCACAAGGCCCTCTTCACCTTTGAAATCAACGGAGAAAACGCTTCGATTCGCTGGGACTTGCACGACCTCAATCGGTTAGAATACTTTGACCATGCCGATGATTCGAGGGTGCGTGGTTGGCGCACGATTCACGTCACCGAGGGCGAGATGCCGTACATGGGTCGCTGGTGGGTGCCGGGCTTGAGTATCGGGTACGAGCATAGCTTCATTCACCATGTAGCTGACTTCCTCGAAAATCTCGCACAAGGCAAACCCACCCAACCTGATTTTCGCAGCGCATTGAACACACAAGCCGTATGTGACGCGATCCTTCAATCGGGCAAGTCACTGGAATGGGTTACTGTAAAATTACCTGCGTTCAACTCTAAGAACATGTTT
>JBGTMM010000423.1:0-9196 GCA_041743635.1 Bythopirellula sp. | reverse complement strand
AGGTTTTTCGCCAGAGCGACTTGCGGCGACGAGTGCCGAAATACGAACGATTTCTCGGATCGTTCTGATCGTTTTCGCACCTTCGGGCAATGCGAACGAAGATGCAAAGTCGCTGCGATCTAGGACAAGTTGGCCCTCACTTTGCTGTCCCCGGACGGTTCGACATGGGCGCATTGCTATCAGATCGTCGCACTCTGATCGCATTATCAATGCATGTTGGCTGCAGAACTCGCCATGCACGGATGTCCTCAGAAAGGATATTCATTTTGCAGTGTTGTAAATTTAGGATTTTTGCACCTTCTGTCTAGTCCTGCATCGCCCTAGCTGCTATCGATTGAGCGACCACTTAGCACGGCGGAATCCACGCCTTAAGTGAGTCCATCGACTTTCCTAGTACATGCCTGCAATCTAGCGCAGTCGATCAAAAGTGTGCGTGGCAGTTCACCGCGGCCTAGCTCCAAATTAGCGTTTCTTAGAGTCGCTCACCGATTCCGACCAGACGATCTTGCCCTTACGGTTCTGTAATTTGCCCGTGACTGGTTCGCTTTCAATGGGAAGCAGCGCGGCGGCGCGTTGCCGAAGGTTGCTCCATACGAAACGATAGAACAGTTGATCAGGCGGTTCCTTAGCAAGCACCTCAAAGAGGCCGCGGCCGGCTAATGGCGTCAGTCCGCCATCTGTTGCCACTACTTTCCCGTTGGCCTCATATAATTCGTGCCAGGATTGCATCAATAAACGACGATCTTTGTTCTTGATTTCGATAACGGTGTACATTGAGTCCGGGCCGAAGCGAGCGCGGGAGAGCGATTTATTGTCGAATAGACCGTCGGAGACGGCAGCGGCCAGGAATGCATGAAACTTCTGCGGCTCGATCCTCGCAGTGCGATACGGTGGGCCGCCACGTATCTGGTCTTCGGACCAAACGACGCGGCCATCCTCCCATATAGCGAAGATGAGCTGGTCCGATTTTTCTGGACCAATCTGGTGCGTGTGGATCGCAAAGAGAGAGTCGGCGTCGGAGATAAGTCGCTCGGATTGTGTTGGTCCTTCCGCCTGGACGCTAGATAAAACGAGTAGTGGTAGCAGGATCGCATGAAGATGGTGGCGCATAGTGACATCCTTTGACTGGAAATACGAGTACTCTGACTGATTGGACGGCCGTAGCGTTAAGAAAGTTCCGGGCAATGTCTAGCTCCTGGTGATTGTTATGATACTTACCACAGAATGTGCCCCCCAAGGCCCTCGCATACAGCAATCGCGGCACTGAACGTTTTAGTTTACCTCCGCAGGCAAGGACCTGGCGCGGGCTGGCCTGAATCCATACGCGAATGGCACTCGTCTCTGCCATGTAAGTTGAATCAGTGGCCTTCCGGCACGCCTCTTGCGAAAGAAGAACGGCGTGTTTTGACGGCTTTCCATAAGGGGTGATATACTTCTGACGCGAATCAGCTGACGATGCCGGGGAGGATTCATGAATGCATGATCGTGCGAGCCTCGATCAATCGTAAAAAATTAATGTCGCCGTTGGCTCCGGGTTAAACGAGGATGAACGATGGGAGTTGATGAGCTGGACACGCCATACTTTCTCGACAACGCAATAATCCAACGCTTTCGCGAGGACGGCTTCATACGCCTGCCGCGAGTATTGTCGCCGGAATTGCTGGCCGAATACGCGCCCGAGATCAGTCGACTTGTCGACGAATCGAATCGGCTCAAAAATATTCCGCTCGAAGAACGCACACTTTACGATCAGGCGTTTATTCAAGTCGGCAACCTGTGGACTCGCAACGATCGCACTCGTGAGTTTGCGTTCGGCAAGCGGCTGGCGCGGATCGCGGCCGAGCTGCTGGGGACCAGCGGGGTGCGGATGTGGCACGACCAGGCGCTGTACAAGGAGCCATCCGGCGGGTTCACTCCGTGGCACGTGGACCAGCAATACTGGCCGATGGCGAGCCCCCATTCGATCACGGCATGGATCCCGCTGCAGGCGGTGCCGATCGAAATGGGTCCTCTATGCTTCGGCCGCGGTAGCCACCTCAAGCACATCGGACGCGACCTAGAGATCAGCGCCGAAAGCGAACAGCTGATTCGCGAAGCAGTCCGCAAGGAAAAGATCGTCGAAGTGCAAGAGCCATTCGCGCTAGGAGACGTAAGCTTTCATTTGGGATGGACGCTCCACCGCGCGGGACCTAACAAGACCGAATCACTGCGCCGGGTATTTACAATCATCTATATGGACTCGAGCATGCGGCTCGCCGAACCGAAGAACAAGAACCAGCAATACGACTGGGAACACTGGACCCCGAGCACGCAGATCGGCGCGATTATGGACGACCCGTTGAACCCCGTGCTGTATTCTTCGTAGGTGGGCGTGTCAATACGCGTCCTGTTAGAACGAAATGACGGTTCGTCATGTGCGCGCAATACTAAAAACAACGCAACACGGGGCCGCGTTCCGAAAAACGGTCCATTCTTGACCAGTCTCACCGGTCAAGGAGTTTCCGAAACTCACTATGCGATTCGCCGTCGTTTGGCGAATTCGCTTCCCATCGCTGCGAGCGACAGCAGCATCCAAGTTGACGGCTCAGGCACGGCGACGTTCGTTGCAACTAACGAACCCGTGCCATAGTTGGTCTGCCAATCGGCGAGATCCCCCGCACTCAACGGGTTGGGTGAATTCCCCCGCTGCCAGATGAGAAAGTCTCGGCCATCCACATCGTTGTCGAAGTCGCACCACGGCCCAACAAGCGAATAGCCGCCGCTGTCGACACATAACGCCTGTTGCCACGCCGAGCGCGATTCCCACAAACGCGAGTGAGCTCGGCTCCGGCACTGCCACCGCGTCGGAGACGAAATAGCCGTTCGAGCCATCGGCGAAGCTCGCCCAGAAGGCCAGTTGGCCGCGGTCATTAAAGCCGGTCCCGTTGCGTCGATAGGATGTGAGTCCCTCTTCCTCGATATAGGTCAACAAACTCAAGCCATTGACCGTGCGGAACTCACCCGGCGCAACTTCCAGTTGATCGCCATAGCGGATGACGAGGCGCAGGTTTCCGGTTCGATCTTCCGCCCATAATCCGCCGAGATTCGTAGCATCCACGTCAGGGCCGGAAAGCACCGCCGTGAACGCTAATTGCCCAGCAGAGTTTTGCGCAAAACTCTCTTCGTGGAAATCATTTAGAGTTCCGAAATACGTCCCCTCGCTCGTTCCTGGCGCAATGGCACCTTCCCGCGCGACGAGATGAAGCCCGCCGAATCCCTCCGACCAAAAGCTCATATCGCTGCTTTCATCCACGCCGACGCCTCCAAGCTGCGCAACGAATGCTGTCTGACCGGCGGAATTAAACGTCAGCCAATCGCCCAGTAGATTTTGGAACACCACTCCTGGAGGCGCTCCGGGCGCTTGATTGCCTGTTCGCGCCACCAGCGCGGGTACACCGGAACCGTTCGAGATGATGCCGGCACCACTCACGAACGCAACCTGGCCAACTGAATTGAGTTCTAATTCAATATCAACGCGACGTACTCTGAAACTGACCCCGTCGGGAAGACCTAAAACTGGATCTCCTTCGCGAAGAACTGCACGCAGGGTTCCGTTCTCAGCGAGGAATATGCCGCCGCCCACCCTGGTCTGGCTGTCCGGGCTTGCAAAAACGCTAGCGGCAAACGCCGTTTGCCCGGCGGAATTGAAGGAGGGATGAAGAAGCTCCGCTTGGCGCAAACCGGAAACTCTTCCTCCCAAGCTGGCGCCAGGCGGGAAGCCGGGCGCCTGCGCTGCCGGCCCAGCAATAAATTCCAGCAAGCCGGAGTTTTCGGACCAGAGTCCAGTAACAAACGGCACGCCATCTCCGACGAAGCGGGCAATAAACGCCGCCTCGCCGACGGAATTCAAGACCGGTGGGCCATGGCTTCCCCGGATAAGACTTACACTCTCATAGCCGTCCGGCAATCCGGATAGGGCAACCCCGGACCTGGCAATGAGACTTAGGGACCCACTTCGGCCGGCCCAGAAGGCTTGGTCATTTGTAGCATCGACGCCGGCGCCCGCCAGTTGGGCGCCGAACGCGATGTCCCCCGAATCAGAAAACTCCACGGTTGGAACTGAATAGCCAGTTCGATCGGGCCAAAAGCTCGCCAAGGTTGCCCCTTCGATTCCTGGAGCGGCGTCTCCCAAACGGGCCACCAGCTCAAGGCCTCCAGAGCCTTCCGTCCAGACGCCAATGTCGTTCGTTTCATCAACGCCATCACCTGCTAAGGCTGCAAAGAACGCTACTTGCCCAGAGGAATTTAGTGAAGCTCCACTGGGTTGAAAAGGACGAACCAGTTCGAAGACAACCCCCTCGGCGGTCCCCGGCGCTTGCTGACCGCTCCAGGCGACCGTCCGCACGCTCGCAGCGGACGCCACCAGCGGCGCGACAACAAAACAAGCCACAAGCCAAGCGGCCATGATGGTCCGCCGTCTCCCACACCCCAATTCGAATACAGATCGGCGACGTGACCTAATCCAGCCGACGCAACAGATGGCAGATAATCCCAAGACCATCGCGCTCGGCTCGAGGACGAGGGGTGTGATCAGGTAGGCCATTTGTCCGCCCGATTGAGAGGGGCTGCTGAATTTACCGTCATTACGGGTGTGTTCACTTCCGGTGAGACCAATGTCAATCGTCGTCGCGCCGTCGTACATCCAGGCGCTCCGACCGAGATCAGTGAAGCCGCCGTTGAAGCGTCGGGAGTACCCAATGACCTGCCCCGACTCGTTCAAATGTTCGGGACTGCTTGAGCGGATGCCGCTATCACTGGTGTGCTCGGCGCCGCTGAGACCGATGTGGATCGTCGTCGCGCCATTGTACAGCCAGGCGATCTGACCCAAATTGGTGCTATCGCCGTTATAGCGCTCCGAGACCCCGGTGATCTGCCCCGCCTCGTTCAATGGGGAGGAACCGGCGCCAGCGCTTCGCCTGTACCCGTCGTTGCGAGTGTGCTCGAGATCATCGAATCCCAGCGGCACGATGTTATAACTCGGCGCCGCGGCCGAGGCGGTGTCGGCGACGGTGAACATACAAGTCACGACGCAAGCAGCAACAATCCATCGAAAGCGGGCAAGATCTATTGTGCAGACGTGTGCGGCGACGCGAGTTCTGTTCATGAGATCTCTCCGCATTGAGCGATGGGGAAAGGGAACCGCCCAGGCACCGAGCACAGAATTGGCTCGTGCGGTAGAAACGGTCCGGGGAGTGTGTCCAGCCAAAAAACAAAAAAAGGCGCCACGAGCCTCGCACAGTCGCTGCCAGATGGCAGGCGGGTGCAGAGAATCGTGGTGCCTTTTTCGTTAGCGATCGCCTATTGTCAGGAGTAGATCAAACCCTCACCGTGACCAGTTTAGCCTCGGCCGCGGACGAGGTCAAGAAAATTATCCCGGCACCATACCTCAACTCAGAAATCAGAAATCCTAGATCAGAATTCTCCTCGATCGGGGTGGAGGACCACCCGGCTCGTATGGCCGATAGCTCTTCTATTCCATAATTCTCCTGCCAATCGGCCAGGTCACCAGCGACGCTCAACGGCGTCAGCGCGCACGCGTTCGGGGGCCCGCGTCGACTGACGCACGGACGAAGAGGTAGCTATTTGTCCTCCACCAATTCAAACCCTTGCAGCACCCATGTAGCGTTTAGAGTTTGAATGGCTTCGCCCACTCGGCGGTGAGTGCTAAGTTAACAAACGTTGGATTTATGACTCAGCTGTGACCGTTTTCCGCCAAATCTGTGTCAAAAGCTCCTAGCAGACGTTTTTCGGCACACGATCTCGTACCTCAGAAAAGGTGTGCCACGTGGGTCGTTTGTCGAGACGTGTCAACAACCGCCTGACGATGATTCTAAAAACAAGCTCCTCATCACACGGAACCTGCCCGAAATATTGCTGCAAAGTTCCCTGAATTTGCGGTCGAACGGGCCAGATTCAGTGCCTCGTATATCAGAGCAATGATTGCGATGAGAAATCCCATAAAAAGTGGCACCGACCGCGATCCCTCTGTCGGGGGATATCGCCATCAGATTGCGGGCGTTTTCGACTGCAACTATACTCTGATTGGCTTTCATCAACTCTTGCTTTTAGCTCTTGCTTGGTCACGGCCGATCAATGCCAGCCTTAAAGAGTTTGGGTATTACAGGTTTAACTCTACGGCCCCGGCCGGAGCGCAGAAAACAATGCGGCTCAACGAGCTCCCCTTTGCCAGCCAACATTCAGGCGGAGCCCATTTTGACTACGCCGACGGCAGCGTCCATTTTTTTGATCCATTCGATCAACTTTACAACATACCAAGCGATGTCGACCAAGGATGGTTGCGAGGTCGTCGGTGACCTTCCGTAGAAAGATCGCACCGTGAATAGATTATCTGATCGTCCAAGCTGGTTTCACTGGCTGCCGCTGGCCCTGGTTTGCTGCGCATTTTCCGCGAACTCGGCAGTCGGCCAGACGACCGCCATCTGGGACGCGGGCGCCACCGGCAATTGGTCAGATGGCACACTCTGGAGTACCGATCCCGTATTTCCGAACAACAATGGAACCGATTACAACTCAGTCATCAATAGTGGAACTGTGACGCTTGACCAAAATATTGCAATCGCAACGCTTAGTGGCAACGGCGGCACGGTGTTCCTGGCCGGCAGCAACTTACTTACTATCGGAGACAACACGTTCACCACTTTTTCTGGCGCGATTCAGGGTCCCGGCAAGCTGACGAAAGTAGGCTCCGGTGGGCTGACGCTCGCCGGCAACAACTCCTATACCGGTACAACGAACATTGACGGCGGCACACTCATCGTGAACGGCATGCACACCGGTGGCGGTGAGTACACGGTGAACTCTGGTGCCACGCTTTCCGGCAGTGGCACGATCGTCGCAGACCAGATCACGCTTCTATCCGGCGAGCTTCGCGGCGATCTTAATGTCCAAAGTTACGTCCTCAACAGCGGTCGCGTGGCACCCGGCAATTCTCCAGGAATCATAATTGTCGATGGCAATTATGAGCAACAAGCCGATGGGGTGCTGGAAATCGAGGTGGCCGGCATCGGGGGCACCCAGTACGACCAACTCCAGATTTCGGGTGCCGCCTTCCTCGACGGTCACCTGGATATATCGCTCATCGACGGTTTCATACCGACGGTAGCCGACCTCGTCACGGTCGTGGCCGCGGGTGAAGGTATATACGGGGCTTTCAGCTCGATCTCCATCAACACCCCTCTGGGATCTCCTTTTATGGCTGTTGACGTGATCCTTACCATAAACGGCGTCCAAGTCCTGTTCATCGAGCCTTCGAACGACATCCAGCTCGATTTTCCCGCGGCCGACGTTGTCGATTGGTCAGATACCGACACGTGGACTAACGATACCGTGCCGGTACGCATCAATGACATCTCCGTACAAAACTTGGTCGGCAGCTCGCCACAACGCGTCGAGCTTCAGAATACAGGTGCCGAAGTCTACGAGTTGACGGTAGGTGCCGATGGCGTCGCAGGAGCGGGCTCCATCACTGTGGCGGTCGAGAATGGATTACTGAAGTCCACCAACGGCATCTACGTGGAGGGGATGGGTGACGGGCCGGGCATTATTGAGTTAGACAATGGCACACTGAGCAGCTTCGCCATTGAGATTCAAGCCGGCGGACAGCTTACCGGCAACGGCACCGTGGTAGGCAACCTGTCCGTGGGCTCCACCGGTAGCGAGCAGGCGGTGCTGAGCCCCGGGTTTTCGGTGGGCCAGATCGACATTGATGGCGATCTGAATCTCACCAGCGGCGGCGAGCTGGTGATCGAAGCCGACAGCGAAGCGATCCGCGACACAATTTCCGTCACCGGCGAGGCCATCTTGGAAGGTTCACTCACCTTCGACATTACCGGCAGCACGATCCAAGCCGGCGACAGCATCCAGATTCTTACGGCTGAATCGATCACGGAAGACCTCAGCACGTTTGAGGTGATCGGCAACGACGATCTGTTCTTCGTGTTGAGGATAGAAGCGATCGACGGCGGTATGATCGCCCTCTTTTCGGATGGCTTTGATGAAGGAGACATGAACCGCGATGGTGGAACACCCGACGTCAATGATGTCCCCGTCTTTGCCCTGGCGCTCACCGATCCGATCAGTTATCGGGGCAGCTACGGCATCAGCGCCCGAGAAGCGGGCGATCTCGATGATGACGGCGATTGTGACGTCGATGATATCGACGACTTCGCCGACATGCTCGGGATGTCGCTCGAAGAACTTACCGAGCGCATCCAGGCCCATTCCAATAATGTCCCGGAACCGTCGAGCTTGCTGCTGGTGATGTGCAGTTGTTGCATAGTCCCGGCGAGTCGAGGCCGGTGGTTGCGGCGGAGGGTAAAATAATGCGGCCCAAGCAGCCATACTTGGCTTATCTCTACGTCGCCGCTTGGGTTCTGACGGCGTTATTCGCCTCGATGCCACAGCGCGTTCTCGCTGTGAACAAGTATTGGGACCGTAACGGCGCTACCACGGGCGCTGGCCCCACAGGGCTTTCTGGCACATGGAACACGTCAACGGCGAACTGGAGCACCAGCTCCTCCGGGAATGTGGCGACAACCACTTGGGCGAACAATGACATCGCGTTCTTTTCCGCTGGAACCGACGCCACCGGCGCATACACCGTGACGGTGAGCGGCACCCAAACCTCCACCGGATTAAACATCGAGGAAGGTACCATAACGTTTACTGGCGGAACCGTTGCCGTCGATGGACTAACCAGCATTAACGTCGCAGCAGCGATCGTTGACGGCGCTACTTCCGCGCTGACGACGGATTCGATGTGGGTAGGAAATACCAGCACCGGTTCTTTCACGGTGCAGAACGGCGGTGACGTTACGGCGACCGGAGATTTAGTCTCCATCGGTCGCATTAACGTGGCCACTGGCACGATGCTGGTGACCGGCAGCGGATCGACGTTCACCATGACCGACACAGACAGTGAGCTCGTGATTGGCGATGACGATAACGGTACCGGTACGCTGACGGTCGCCACCAATGGCCTAGTGGACATTGCCGACCTCACGACGATCGGCGTCGTTGGGAGACTCAACCTCCGGGGCGGCACGCTTCGCACCGGCAGCTTCACGCATACTTTGGGCGGCACGCTCGACTTCGAGGAGGGCGTTCTGGAGATCGACGGGGGGACGTTCAACATCGG
>JBGTMM010000422.1:0-3111 GCA_041743635.1 Bythopirellula sp. | reverse complement strand
GCGCCGCCACAGGGATTCGGCATAGCGGCAGCGGCTGCGATCATCCATCGGGCAGGTTTGCACGGCTTCGGCGTAAAGACGTTCGGCTTCGGCCCAATTGCCTTGGCTTTCGGCTTCGATGCCGCGGAGCGAGATGCGGCGGGCGGAAGAAAGCTGGTCGGCGTTGGTGCGGTCCCGCCAGGTGGCGCAGCCGGGCAGAAGTCCCCCCAGGAGGATGAGCAGTGCCCATCCTTGGGGACATGTGCCGACGATGTTGCGAACCGGGTGAACCACGCAGGGATCCTTCCTTGCGAGTCGTTTCTCCGCGCGCAGCAAAGCCGCGGCCGAGATTTCGGGGGTGGGAAGATAGCAGGGAAGGCGGAAAGGCTCAAAGCGAACGGGGTGGATTTGGTTTTCGGTGTTTGGTGTTCGGTTTTCGGAAGGGAGGCGAAAATGAGAGGGAGAGGGAGGCATTGCGGCCCGCCGCCAAACGATGTCAGCGGAAATTTGCAGGAAAATCTAGGCGAAAGGGGAACGAGACCCTATTATCAGGGGAGTTCGCTACTCCTCATTCCTCATCTTCCAGTCTCATGCCCCATTCTTCGTGGGCCACACTCTTGGTGGGCCTGTCTGTTGCTATCACTGGATGCACACCGGACCCGGTCGATGTGCCCTACGTGAACGCCTCGTCGGCGGCGAGCGCAGCGATCAAGCAATACGACAGCAACAGCGACGGCCAACTGTCGGAAGAAGAACTAATAAAGGCGCCGGGGATCAAGGCGGCGCTGGCCACGACTGATTCCGATAGCGACCGCGCGTTGACGCATGGCGAGTTGAAAAACCGAATTGCGAAAATCGTGGGCGATGAAGTGGGGATGATGTCCCTGCAGGTGCGCATCACCTATGACGGAAAGCCGTTACCGGATGCGACCGTTCGCTTCGTCCCGGAGTCTTGCTTGGGTGCCGCGTTCAAGACCGGCGTGGCAACGACCGATGCACAAGGGATGGCCGTGATGCGCGGCGAAGGAGAAGGGGCCTTACCCGGCATGCAATGCGGTTGGTTCCGCGCGGAAATTTCAAAGAAGGATGCGGGGGGAACGGAAACCATTCCCGCGCGCTACAACCAGCAATCCATTTTAGGAGCGGAGGTCGCGGAAGATGTTCCTAATCTGGAACGCGGCATCACGCTCGAACTTCATTCGAAGGAACCTTAATTACTTTTCGCGCTGACGCGCATTTCATTATCTACTCGTCATGGTGTTTGCGATGAGCTCATTTTCAAACAAAACTCGGAACGGCTTCACCTTGGTGGAATTGCTGGTCGTGATTGCCATCATTGGGATCCTCGTGGCACTGCTTCTTCCGGCCGTGCAGCAGGCTCGTGAATCGGGCCGGCGAACCCAATGCAAGAACCATCTGAAGCAGATCGGGCTGGCGTTTCAGAACCATCACGACGTGCAAGGATTCTTTCCTTCGAGCGGCTGGAGTTGGACCTGGGTCGGTGATCCTGATGCCGGATACGGCACGTCGCAACCGGGCGGCTGGACCTATAACTGCTTGTCCTATATGGAACTGCAGAACTTGCGGGACATCGGCAGCGGCGAACCATTTGCCACAAAGAAAGCATCGCTGGTTCGGCTGGTGATAACCGCTCCGCCGACATTCTATTGTCCTTCGCGGCGCACTCCCAAGCCGTATGCCCAGACCGTGGGACAACACAACGTGAACAGCACCACCACGGCTGCGAAGACGGATTACGCGGCCAACTGCGGATCTCAAAACCGCAACGAGCATGACCATCTGCCTGACCCCGGCAGCTCGCCGCCCCCGGCACCGCCTGCGCCTGCGTCCCCCGAACCCAATGGGATTTCGTTTCGCATGAGCAAGGTGCGCATCGCCGATGTCCTCGACGGCACGACTCACACGATTGCCGTTGGCGAAAAATATCTGCCGCCGAAGCGCTATGAAACGGGAAATGATGCGGCCGACAATGAGAACATGTGGGTCGGTTTTGACAACGATGTGAATCGCTCGACCAACGCGGGATATTGGCCTCCTTACCGGGACAACAACCGGATTGTGGACTGGCAAACCTTTGGCAGCGCCCATCCAGCGGGCTTTACGGCCGTCTTTTGCGATGGTTCCGTCCATGTCATTCCCTACACCATCGACAGGACCATCTACGGCTACCTGGGCGATCGCCGCGACGGCATTGCAATTACAGGTTCAGGCCTCTAATCGATCGGTTGTTTCCACCTTCCTTCGGAGAGGATTGAAGCCAACATGCTTTTTCGCGGGCGTAACGGCTTCACCCTGGTGGAACTCCTGGTCGTGATTGCGATCATCGGCGTGCTCGTAGCCTTGTTGCTTCCGGCCGTGCAGTCGGCGCGCGAGGCTGGACGACGGACGCAGTGTAAGAACCATCTCAAGCAGATCGGGCTCGCGTATCAGAATCATCACGATGTGCATCAGTTCTTTCCGACGGGCGGTTGGGGTTGGAACTGGGTCGGTGATCCGGACGCTGGTTATGGCAAGGAACAGCCAGGCGGTTGGACTTACAACACGCTGGCCTACATGGAAAAGCAAAACATTCGCGACATAGGTGTCGGGCAAGCGTGGACGGCGAAGAAGACCGCTTTGAAGACTTTAGTGCAAACTCCCGTAGCGACTTTTAACTGCCCGTCGCGCCGTCAGCCGCGAGCGCATGCGTTGACGGTTCAGCCGGTGAACGCGGATAGCTCAGCCATTGGAGCGAAGACCGACTACGCGGCGAACTGCGGCTGCCAAGGACATAACCAGATCGATGGCGGACCGGGGGCAGGTTCTCCGCCGCCGATGCCCACTCCTCCCGCGACGCCAACCGATGCGACGGGCGTTTCGTATCGCACGAGCCAGGTGCGGTTCAATGATTTACTCGATGGTTCGACCTATACGATCGCCGTGGGCGAAAAGTATCTGCCAATCAAGACGTATGAAACTGGCGCGGATCTCGCCGACAATGAGAACCTATGGGTCGGCTATGACAACGATACGACGCGGTCGACGAATGGCGGCTACTATCCTCCGTACCGCGACAACAATACGGTTGTCGGTTGGTATACCTACGGCAGCGCCCATCCATCGGGCTTCAAC
>JBGTMM010000421.1:0-9441 GCA_041743635.1 Bythopirellula sp. | reverse complement strand
TTCAAGGGATGCGGGTCGGAACAACCCTCCCCTAGCCCCTCCCGCAAGGGAGGGGGGTTTGTTAAAGGCTGAAAAATCTCACGTTACCTAAGGCACGGCCGGCGCGTCGGGTCGCACGCGGCGATGCCAATTCTTCCATTTTTCCACGGCATCGTAACGCTCGGCTTCCGAGAAATTATCAGGCGGTCCATAGCCGTCAAAACGTCGACTCACAAATTTGAGGCCATCCCGAGCGGTCCGCACAATGCGTTTGTCGGGATCGGTCAGCGCATAGAGCAACGAGGGCACATAGTCCAAATCACGTAGCTTACTGAGTGCCTCGACGGCCAATAAACGAGCGTCAGGGTTGCCATTCTTGACCAATTGTTCCAAACGCCGCGCTTCCTCGGGGCCCACGTTCTCCACATCAATCGCCACGGAATTACTCAACAGCGCATCGAGCGCCGCATTATCTTGGCCTTCGAGCTTGGCCAACATCTCGTCCACTTCGGTTGGCGTGCGCTCGGTCACAAGCCGGCCTTTTTGCAGTTTCATGCGAGCGAGATTCGCGCTCAAGCCGCGTCCGCCGACCAGCGTTCCTTCTCCGAGTTTCGCCTTAATGCTCTTTTGCGTCGACCGCGACAGAAACAGAATTGTAAACGCCGTGGCGCAAGGCTCACCAGACGGACTGGCCCATTGCCCCCCCTCTGCCTGGCGTTCTTTGGCGAACTCAAATCCCTTTTGATACCACTCGGGGTTCTCCTCGGCGTTTCCAGAAAGATACTCTTCAAAGCTCTTGTAGCGCTCGATCGAATAGAGCACGTAGTAGGGATACTCAGCGTTGGCAAATTCCGCGAACGTCTTGGCAAAGAGTTTTTGCCCTTCCGCGACGGCTTGAAGGACCCGCTCGCGGTCGAGATTGCCACCATCGAGCGTGCGAATCCTTTTCACGCGCGAAGCTTGGGCAAGTTGCAGAGCCGCGGGGACGTCGGGTTTCGGTTCCGCGGTGGTTGATTCATCCGTGGCACCGTCTCCCGGTTGCAAGGTTCCCAGCACGTTGGCACAGATGAGCGTGCTCCCCAATCCGGCCGACAACATGCTCAGAGACATCCTGTCTTGGGCTTGCCGCTCGAAGTTACCTGGGTCGATTCCTTGATATCCCCAACCTCCCGTGGGATCTTGGGTCCGCAAGAGCCAGTTAGCCCCCGATTCCATCGAGGAGACCGCGGGTGCGATGCCAACTTGCAGCAACTGCCAGTAAGACAAGATCGCGTACTGTGTTTGCGATGTGTCGCCGGAATTGTAGGCGTCGTAGCCCCAGCCCCCGTGAGGTTTCTGCCGCTCGGCCATGACCCCCGCATAGCGCTCGATGAGATCGTGGTATTTCACCGGATCAAATTCGGCGAGAAAGATGATCGCCAGCCCATTGCTGTAGACGCTGTCGCCGCGAATCTGTTCGGTCTCCATCGCCTCGCAAGCCGTGAGCGCTTCTTGAATACGAGGGTGATTGGGCGAAGCGCCGTTCTTGAGAAATGCCAAAGCAACCAGACACCGCCCGCCAAGCCGCTCATCGGTCTTGGTTTCGAGATATTTGAGTCCCTTGTCAATGAGTGCGCGGACCTCGGGGCTTTCCGAATCCACGGCCCAGCAAGGAGTGCTCAGCAGCATCGCCGAAGAGCAGATGGCGAGCAAACCGGCCCAACGGAGCGTGAGCCGCGTGTTTGATAGAAAAATCGGCGCACGGTACCAGCAGCCCGTCAGTATGCGACTCGCCTTGCCCACTTGTTGTTCCGGCGATGCCTAAGCGAACTCCTTCAGAAGAACGCCGTCTCCATGAAGTCGCCAGTGATTTCCAGGCGAACTTCACAATCTGCCAAAGAGTCCAACTTCACGAGTCGTGCAACCAAACTATGGCCTCGTGGTAGTCAGACAGGCGGAGGAAATTTCGCTTAGACACCTAAAATATGGTAGGCTTGGGTTTTCCCAACTGTCAAGCTGCGCGGCCCTCAGGAGTCGCCGATTGACACCTCAGAAAGTCCTTTCTACGATGGCAAATTACTCGCGATAGGCAGGTTGCGAATTGACATGGTTAGGTAGCTCAGTTGGTAGAGCAACGGACTGAAAATCCGTGTGTCGCCGGTTCGATCCCGGCCCTGACCACTTTTTCTTTTGCCGTGCCCTCTCGGCTGCGCCTCGCGGCTAACGCCGTGCGGCTTACGGAGTGACTTTTGTCTAAACAGACTTTTCCAGCTTTGACCGCGCGGCTCACCGAGCAGGAAAAGCAGGAAATCGTCCGCTTTCTGGAAGCCGACAAGCCGCTGCCCGAAAAGTATCGGTTTCTGTTGTTCGACGACAAACGCGAGGTCGAGCTCGTCTGGAACGGAAAGACCAACGAAGTCACCAACGTCATCCTGCCATTTCAGACCATCGAACAAATCGACGAACCGAGGGAAGAAGGTGGAAGGCGGAAGGGGGAGGGCGGAAAAGATACGCAAGAATTGTTGTTCGATGTGGATCAACGCGGGCGGCAGCTTAAGGGTTGGACTAACAAACTTATCTGGGGCGACAACAAGCTCATTTTATCGAGCCTCAAGAACGGCCCGCTGCGGGACGAGATCGAGCGCGAGGGGGGCCTGAAGCTGATCTACATCGACCCGCCGTTCGACGTGGGGGCTGATTTCAGCATGGACATCGAGATCGGCGACGAGACATTCACCAAGAACCCCAGCATCCTGGAAGAGATCGCCTACCGCGACACCTGGGGCAAAGGGGCCGACAGTTTTATCGCGATGATTTACGAGCGGTTGGTGCTCATGCGGGATTTGCTCGCGGAGGATGGGAGCATTTATGTGCATTGTGATTGGAGAGTCAACGCGCTGATACGGCTTTCATTAGACGAAGTTTTTGGTCTCGACAACATACTGAATGAAGTCGTATGGAAGCGTACATCCGCGCGTAGTGACTCACATACATTCAACCATATTCATGACAACATTTATCTATATACAAAGTCACGCAAACTAATCTTCAATGAAATTTTTACGTCGCACGACAAGTCGTATATTGATAAGTATTACTCGTACACAGATTCAGATGGGCGCCGATATGCAACTATTGACGCGACGCAATCTGGATTACGAAATGGTTCCTCTGGCAATCCTTGGCGCGGATTTTCCCCCGCTTCAAAAGGTAATCATTGGAAATTCAAGACTGAAGAGCTCGATAGGCTAGACGGTGAGGAACGCATTTACTGGCCCCCGAAAGAGGGCGGATGGCCTCGACTCAAATCTTATTTGGATGAGATAAAAGGTGCGGCGATCCAATCTATTTGGACCGATATCAAGGCCGTTAATAGCCAGGCAGAAGAGAGGATACAGTATCCTACTCAAAAACCTGAGTCGCTGCTTGAACGTATAATCCTCGCTTCATCAAGTGAAAGCGACCTCGTCGCCGATTTCTTTTGTGGCTCAGGCACAACCGCCGCAGTCGCCGAAAAACTGGGGCGGAAATGGATCGTTTCGGACCTTGGCAAGTTCGCCATCCACACGACCCGCAAGCGGATGATTGGCGTCCAGCGGCAATTGAAAACCGAGGGGAAGAACTACCGGGCGTTTGAAATCTTGAACCTCGGCAAGTACGAGCGGCAGCACTACATCGGCGTGAACCCCAACCTCCGCGAGACGGAGCAACAAAAACAGCTCGCCGAGAAGGAGGCGGCGTTTGTGGCCCTCATCCTGCGGGCGTATCGGGCCGAGGCGATTGACGGCACCCCCGCGTTTCATGGCAAACGCTCCGGGCGGATGGTCGTCGTGGGGCCGGTGAATCTGCCCGTGACGCGCTCTTTTGTCGAGGAGATTGTGCTCGAATGCCGCAAGCGGCAGATCACGCGGGTTGACGTGCTGGGCTTCGATTTCGAGATGGGCCTCGCCCCCGCCGTGCAGCACGAAGCCAAGGAAAAGGGGATCGACCTGGCCCTGAAATACATCCCCGCCGAGGTGTTCGACAAACGGGCCGTCGAGAAGAACCAGGTCGAATTCCACGACGTGTCGTACATCGAGGTCAAGCCGCACGTGAAAGGCAACACGGTCGCGGTGGAGCTGACCGACTTTTCGGTGTTCTATTCGCAGGATGCCGCGGAGGGAGTGGAAGCGGCGCTCAAGGCCAAAAGCAGCAAGGTGGTCGTGCGGCAGGGTCAGATTCTCAAGATCAGCAAGGACAAGGATGGCATCGTCACTCGCGAGCAACTCACCAAGAAGTGGTCGGATTGGATTGATTATTGGTCGGTGGATTTCAATTTTGAGAGTAAGCGGGAGATTATTCGCAAACCAATCCAACTGGAAGAACAAGGCACACTTCCCGGAACTGGGCCCGAACAGCAGACACTCACCGAGTGGGAAGAAGTTTGGACCGGCGATTACGTATTTGAGAATGAGTGGCAATCGTTCCGCACGAAGAAGAACCGAGAATTGGAATACAAAAGCCCACCGCACGAGTGCGAACCGGGGCGTCGAAAGATCGCGGTCAAGGTCGTCGATATTTTTGGCAACGACACGATGACGGTGATCGAGGTGATGGTGGGCGAGAAATTAGCAGCCAAATCGAAGGCGGGGACGAAATAATGGCCAAGATTAATGTCCTCAATCGAGAAGTCACAATCCAAACTCGGGACGAAATAGATTTTATCTGTCTTACCGATATTGCCAGGTATAAAGATGCTGACGCGACCGATGATTTGATCCGAAATTGGCTGCGAAACCGCAATACCCTCGAGTTTTTGGGCATTTGGGAACAGCTTAATAATCCCAGTTTTAATCCCGTCGAATTCGACGGGTTTAGAAAACAGGCTGGACTCAATAGTTTCACCCTGACACCCAAACAGTGGATCGAGAAAACCGGGGCAATCGGAATCATTTCCAAGGCCGGGCGGTACGGCGGCACCTACGCTCATCCAGACATTGCCTTTGAGTTCGCGGCCTGGATCTCGGTGGAATTCAAACTATATCTCATCAAGGAGTTCCAGCGTCTTAAGGAAGACGAGCGCAAGACGCTCGACTGGGACGTGCGGCGTAACCTCGCGAAGATCAATTATCGGATTCATACGGACGCGATCAAAGAAAACCTGATCCCCGCGGCGCTCTCCAAGACGCAGGCGAGCTATGTTTACGCGAACGAGGCCGACGTGCTGAACGTGGCGCTGTTTGGCATGACGGCCAAGCAGTGGCGTGATGTCAATCCGAGTGGCAAAGGGAATATCCGCGACGAAGCTAATGGGGCTCAACTCGTTTGCCTCTCTAATCTCGAAAGTCTCAATGCCGAGTTGATCAAGCAAGGTCTGCCGCAGAAGGATCGCTTGCAAAAACTTAATCAGATCGCCATTGAACAGATGAGACTTTTGATCAAGGACGTGGACATCAAGCGTCTGCGGGGGACCAAATAATGGCCCTGCATCCGAACTTTCCTGATGATCCGCACGCGATTCTCGATCCGTCGCTGCGTTGGTTTCCGGCGGATGAAGCCATGCGCGAAACGACGATGGTCAAGCTCATGCCGCCACTTGTGCCTGAGCTGCGCAAGTTGGTGAAGGCGTGGCGAGCGAATGGCTACGACAAGGCGACCGACACGAGCCGGAGTCTCTTGAATTGGTGGTTTAAGGAGGAACACCTGCTGGATCAGGGAAGCGCGAGCCGCAATGCCCCGACGGAACGGTCGCTGCTCGTGCCGTTTCAATACTTCTTTGCCCAACGGGAAGCGATCGAAACGATTGTTTATCTCGTGGACGTGGTCGGCGCAAAGGATAAATACGACCTGATACGGTTCGATCACTCGCAGCTCGTTTCGGCGAGTATGTTCGATGAATCGTGGCGGCGATTCGTGGTGAAGATGGCCACGGGGGCGGGCAAAACCAAGGTCATGAGCTTGGCCCTGGCCTGGAGCTATTTCCACAAGCTTTACGAGCCGGAATCTGAAATGGCGCGGAATTTTTTGGTCATCGCACCGAATATCATTGTGCTCGACCGGATTTACAAAGACTTTAAGGGACTCGATATTTTCCATGCCGATCCGGTGTTGCCGGACAATGGCTTTGATGGTCGCGACTGGCGCGACGATTTTCAGCTCACGCTGCACATGCAGGACGATGTGCGTGTGACAAACCCCGTGGGGAATATCTTCCTGACGAATATCCATCGGGTCTATGCGGGGGATGATATTCCGCCCTCGCCGGACGATGAGAACACGATGGATTATTTCCTCGGGAAGCGGCCCACGGGCGCGACCACCGATTCCAAGGTCGATCTGGGGATGATCGTCCGCGATATCGACGAGTTGGTGGTGCTGAATGACGAGGCCCATCATATTCATGACCCCAAAATGGCTTGGTTCAAATCCATCGAGGATATTCACAATCGGATGCTGCAGAAGGGCGGAAAGCTATCGCTACAGGTCGACGTAACGGCCACCCCCAAGCACAACAACGGGGCAATCTTTGTGCAGACGATTGCCGACTATCCGCTGGTCGAGGCGATCTGGCAGAACGTGGTCAAGCACCCCGTGCTGCCCGATGCCGTAAGCCGGGAGAAGCTGCACGAGCGGGACAGCATCAAATTCACGGAGCGCTATGCGGACTATCTCGATTTGGGAGTGGTCGAGTGGCAGAAAGCGTACGAGGAGCATAAGAAAGTTAACAAGAAGGCGATTCTATTCGTGATGACAGATGACACGAAGAATTGCGACGACGTGGCAGCCTATTTGGAGGGGAACTTTCCCGACTTGAAAGACGCGGTGCTCACCATTCATACGAAATCGAACGGTGAGATTTCCGAAGCTCAATCGGGCAAGAGCAAGGAAGAGCTTGATAAGCTGCGTGAAGAAGCGAACACCATCGATAGTTGGGAAAGCCCCTACAAGGCAGTGGTTTCGGTCTTAGTATTGAAAGAAGGCTGGGACGTTCGCAACGTGACCACCATCGTCGGACTGCGCGCCTATGCGGCGAAAAGCAATATCCTTCCGGAGCAAACACTCGGACGTGGCTTGCGAAAGATGTATCCCGGCCGGATTGAGGAACAGGTGAGCGTGGTGGGGACCGACGCATTCATGGATTTTGTCGAATCGATTCAGAATGAAGGGGTCACCTTCGAGCGAAAACCGATGGGTACTGGCACCCAACCCAAGGCCCCGTTGGTGGTGGAAGTCGATGCAGACAACGAGAAAAAGGACGTGGAAATGCTCGATATCGAGATTCCCGTCATGACCCCGCGAGTGCATCGAGAGTACAAGAATCTCACGCAGCTCGACATTGCGGCGTTTGGACATACCAAAGTGCCGTACAAACAGTACACGCCCGAAGAACAGCGGGAAATCGTTTTCCGCGATATTACCACGGATGAAGTCACGCACACGACGATACTCGATTCTGCCGGAGTGGCGGACTACCGCAACGTGATTGGTTATTTGACTCGTGAGATCATGAAGCCACTACGGCTGATCAGCGGTTACGACGTACTCTACGGCAAGGTGAAGGAGTTTTTGCAAGAACACCTTTTCGAGATGCCGGTGGAATTGGAATCGGCCAACACGTTGCGGAATCTTTCCGAGATTCAACCGCGCAAAACGTTGCTCGATTCTTTCAAGAAGGCGATCAATGCGCTGACCGTGGAAGACCGAGGGGATGCGGAGATTCGCGACACGATCAAGCTCCGCAACACGAGGCCGTTCGTTGCCAAGGATCAAGGGTATCTTGTTTCCAAGCGAAGTATCTTCAATAAGATCATTGGCGACAACAAGCTGGAACTCGACTTCGCGGCCTACTTGGACGGTTGCGAGGATATTGTGTCGTTTGCCAAGAATTATTTTGCCGTGGGGTTCAAACTCGATTACGTGAAGGCCGACGGGGACATTTCCAATTATTATCCCGACTTCATTGTGAAAGTTTCGGATCAGGAAGTGTTTATCGTCGAAACGAAGGGCCGCGAAGATATCGACGTCGAGCCCAAAATGCTCCGCCTCAAACAGTGGTGCGAGGATATCAACGCGGCACAAGGCGACGTGACCTACGATTTTGTCTATGTCGACGAGGACAGTTTCAAGAAGTTTCAACCGAAGACGTTCATGGATTTGGTTGCGGCTTTTCGCGAGTTTAAGTAAAAGTGCGAATACAGTTGTTTGTTCTCTCAACAAAAAAAGCCCGGGGAGTCTACTCCCCGGGCTCTTGAATTTTCTGCTCAGTCGAAGCGCTGCAAATCAGACGCCTAGACTCAGTTTATCAGACTCAGTTTATCAGACCATGTCCTTCAACTTCTTCAGCGGACGAATTTTGATGATGTTGCGGGCCGGCTTGGCTTTGAACATTGTCTTCTCGCCGGTGAAGGGGTTGATGCCTTCGCGCGCCGGGGTGGCGGGCTTCTTCTGCACGACGATCTTGCACAAGCCGGGGATCGTGAAGGTCTCGGGACCCTTCTTGCTCAGGGCCTTGGTGATCTCATCGTTCATTGCGTCGAAGACAGCGCCGACGTCTTTTTTGGCCAGACCGGTTGTCTCGGCGATGCTGGCGTAGATTTCTGTCTTGGTAGGTGGTTTTTTTGCTGCGACTTTGGCCATGTTTGGAAACCCTCCATAGTGCTCTGGGTGAATAGGGATGCTAGGAATTACCCTTGAAACCTAGCACCGACAATTTGTTCGACGTGCTGATTTAAGGCCCGCTGGCAGGAAAATACAAGGTGTATTGCCCTGTTTTCACTAGAAAAATAGGGTTTTTTGGCAAAAAAGGTGCAACCAACGTGGTTTTGTCGCGGATTGGGATGGATTCGGGGACGTTTTGCTACACCAACGGTACCTTGAACCGTTGAACTCTCATTCTTGGATGCCATTTCAATTGCCCCAATGGTAGCAACGATCTAAGATTATATAAGGTAAAGATTTGCGCTCGACTCACTGGTCGAATGCCCCACCAAAAGGGTATTTGGAACGATTCCGCGGGAAATAACGTCTTTATCAAGGCGAGTCTTCCCGGCTCACTACCTAGAATTCCTTCGCGATTGTAGAAGCCGCTTGAATATGGATGTTCTCAAAGCACCCCTTCGTTAGGAACCTGCCATGCACTCACCGCTCGCGATGAACATCATCCCACTTACGGGCAGACCGACATTTCAAGTAATAGCGGCGCTATTGAGTTTATTCTCGATTGTTGATCACGCGAGCGCACAGCCGCAGATCATTGTTGGTCCGGGACGATCCGTCCTTATGGAACAAGGCATGACGGCCGTTGATTTGCCTACCGATCGCACGATGGCACGGGGCATCGACCGGGCTCAGGACCGTATCGCAGAGGGTGAATACTCGCAAGCCATTCGCTTCCTCGATGAAGTGCTCGCCGGAGATCAAGATTCGTTTATCGCCAACGGCGAAACGGGAGAGCACACCGGCCTCAAGGAAACGGCGAGCGACATGATTCGCGATCTTCCCGAC